>WFRQ01000198.1 GCA_015486425.1 Deltaproteobacteria bacterium
AGATGCGGTACCCCCTGAGCAGATACCTTCATTCTTCATACTTTGAGCCATGAGCTTTCAGCTTTGAGCTATTCTTCACCTTTCATACAACGAGTGACAGGCCCCCGAGATATGTCTCCACACTTGCGGCAAGTGCTTCCGGCACGTAACCGCCCTCAAGGATAGACAGAACCCGAGCCCTGGTAAACTGGTCTGCCCAGTTTGCAATGGTGGTTCCAAGCCTACCATACACCAGAGTTGACCAGTCAAGCCCTGACATATCATCTACCGCGTGGGCATCAAAACCCGCGGCTATTACTATGCATTCAGGGTTGAACTCTTTGACTGCCGGGGTAATTTTTTCCTCCAGCGCCTGCATTACCAGGTCGTCACCTGCCCCTGGAGGCAGTGGCACATTCAAGGTAAACCCCTGTCCTGCCCCAGTTCCATTTTCATAATCCCAGCCTGTGCCGGGAAAGCTGAAGGTAGGGTGCTCATGCATGCTCACATACATGGCAGTGGCATCCTCGTCAAATATCTCCTGGATGCCGTTTCCATGATGCGCGTCAAAATCAAATATCAGAATACGCTTTCTGTTATATTTTTTCTGCCAGTATCTGACCGCCACTGCCACGTTATTAAAAAAACAGAAACCAAGAGGAAGCCCTGCCTCTGCATGATGCCCTGGAGGTCTTATTGCGCAGAAAACCAGCTCTGCCTTATCTGCCTCTATGAGGTCAATTCCTGTAATGCCTGCTCCAGCGGAAAGAAACGCCACTCTCCATGTATCATAGCATATCCGGTTGTCAGTATGACCGAAGTATTCCCTGCCGCTGAGGCATGCGTCTTCAAATCTGAGCAGGTAATCATCATCATGCACCTCAAGGACAGCCTCCCTTGAAGCTGGAACCGGAGGCACCTTTACAAGCCCGCTGGCAAGAGGCCCCTGGTCAAGTTTATCAAGAATTGCCTTAAGCCTTTCCGGCTGCTCAGGATGATCACGCCCGCCTGTATCGTGAAGCAAATAGTCAGGAGATGTCACAATGTGGATTGTTTTAAATGATGGCATAATTCATATTAACGTGAAAAGATTTGCCTGTCACGGCAGATTATATTCAACATGATTTGAGCGTTCAGTTTCAACATCCCCTGGGCAAGCACAACGAACATTGAAAATACGCTCTTGCTGCATTGTATGAGCGCAAGGGAAGCTGGAGCTTCCGGTTCATAGTTCCCAAACCGGAGTTTGGGCACCAGCAAATAACAGCTACTCTTACTTTGAGCCTTAAACTTTCAGCCTTGAGCTTTCAGCTTTGAGCTGTTTAAGGCAACTCACCCTTTGACTTTTCATAATCAGTTAAGTATCCTGCACTGCTGGAAAAGTAAAGAGAACTGCCTGACTGATACAGGCCGGCGCAGAGAGCATTTATCTAACCCGGCAGGTATGTGGTATGGCAGCAAAGCATGGTGAGGAGATAACACAGATATTATGGCTACTACAGTTGTAATCGGTACCCAGTGGGGAGATGAAGGAAAAGGAAAGATCGTTGATTTGCTCACTGGCTATGCCGATGTAATCGTTCGCTTCCAGGGTGGAAACAATGCAGGGCATACCCTTGTGGTTGATGGGAAAAAGTTCATCTTTCATCTGATTCCTTCAGGCATTCTATATGGAAACAAGCTGTGCGTCATAGGAAACGGCGTGGTGCTTGACCCCGCTGTGCTCCTTGAAGAAATGGATGACCTTGCGGCAAATGGCATGACCATCAGCCCTGAGCTTTTGAAAATCAGCCTCAATACCCATCTCATAATGCCTTACCACAAGGCCATGGATCACGCCCGTGAGGCTGCCAAATCAGAGGGAAAGAAGATCGGCACCACTGGAAGGGGCATAGGTCCGTGCTACGAGGACAAGATAGTCAGAAACGGCATAAAGATAGCTGACCTGCTTGACCCGGAACTATTCAGGGACAAGCTGGAAGAAAATCTTAAATATAAAAATTTCCTGTTCAAGGAACTTTTCAATACTGACACAATCTCTGTTGATGAGGTTTACGGACAGTACCAGGAATATGCTGAAAAACTTGCGCCTTTTGCCACAAACGTTTCTGTAATAATAGATGATGCAAGAAAGGCTGATAAAAACATACTCTTTGAAGGGGCCCAGGGCACACAGCTTGACATAGACCACGGCACCTATCCATTTGTTACAAGCTCCAACACCATAGCAGGGGGCGCGTGCTGCGGTTCAGGAATCGGGCCAAGCAAGATTGACTGCACCCTTGGAATATGCAAGGCATACACAACGCGTGTGGGCGAAGGGCCGTTTCCTACTGAGCTTTTTGACGAAACAGGGGATCAGCTTCAAAAACAGGGTGTAGAATTTGGCGCCACAACAGGCAGGAAGAGGCGTTGCGGCTGGCTTGATGGCGTTGTGCTGCAGGAGGCAGTCAGACTTAACGGCCTTGACGGGCTTGTTGTCACCAAGTTGGATGTGATGAGCGGCATAAGCAACCTCAAGATATGCACATCCTACGATGTCAATGGCAGGACATTCAAGTGTATGCCCTCAAATATACGCCAGACCCAGGCTGCAAAACCTGTTTACATGGATATTGATGGCTGGGACGAAGATATTACCGGCGCAAAGAGCATTGATGACCTGCCGGTCAAGGCCAGGAACTATCTGAAGGCAATGGAAGAGATTGCAGGCATTCCCATTTCAGTAGTATCTGTAGGCCCTGGAAGAGAGCAGACCATGCTCATAAACAACCCTTTTGAAAAAGGTTGAACAGGCCATCATAAATCAGAAACCTTATTCTGCACGAACGGTTGCCATGATTGGCGCCGTCCGTGCAGAGATATTGAAGCGCTTATCACCCATTCTTAACAGCCTGCCTTCCCTGAACTGCCATTAATGCCCAATGACAGGCCCGGCGCCAGAGATTAAATCCCGCCCCGACTGGAATAACTGGAAGTGGCAGGTCTCAAACACACAGTCAACCCGGGCTCAGCTTGCCTCATTTCTTAACACACCCTCACTGACAGACGGACTTTCCAGGGTAATAGAAAAATATCCCTGGGCTGCCACTCCATACTATTTCTCCCTGATTGACACGCATGATGCGCAGGACCCCATCAAACGCCAGTGCGTGCCTTGTGAACATGAACTTGATTTTTCACTTCCTGGCTCAGACCCTGACCCCCTTGCAGAAAAAAGCCACTCTCCATATCCCGGCCTGATACACCGCTACCAGGACCGGGTACTGGTAATAGCAACCAGCAGATGTTTTTCTTACTGCAGGCACTGCAACAGAAAACGCAACTGGAATGCAGGGAACACTGTTCCAACCAGTGCAGATATAAAAAAAATGGTGCAATACATATCTGCGAGAAGGCATATCCGGGAGGTCATTATCTCAGGCGGGGATCCGCTCACACTTTCTGCTGAAATGCTTGACCGCATGCTGCATGATTTGAGAAAGGCAGATAATGTAGAAGTTCTCAGGCTTGGGACCAGGGTCCCGGTTGTGCTCCCCATGCGTATCACAAAAGAGCTCACCACATTATTAAAGGCCCACAGGCCGCTCTGGATCAATACCCACTTCAATCACCCGCGGGAATTAACTGATGATGCGGCGTCCGCATGCGACAGACTGCTGTGTGCAGGCATTCCGGTTTCAAACCATACAGTGCTGCTTAAAGGGGTGAATGATGATGTTGATACCCTTCGCTCTCTCTTTACCGGGCTTAACCGAATAATGGTCAGGCCCTATTACCTGTTTCATTGTGATGCAGCAAAGGGGACAGATCACTTCCGAACGTCCATTGAAACAGGTGTCAGAATCATGCAGAAACTCTGGGGTGAAACAGGGGGGCTATGCATTCCGCGATACGTGGTTGACCTTCCTGCCGGGGGCGGGAAGGCGCCTGTAATGCCGTCATTCCTTCTGCATTCAGATGGTAATACTGCTGTTTTCCGGACGTCCGAAGGCAGAATCGTGAAATACAGAGGCGCCCTGGGGGCCGGAGGTAATGTGTGATTATAAAAACAGGCTCACAATTGACCCCAAAAAGAGAGTTATAACCAAATGAAACCCTTCTGCCAGCCGCCATTACCTAATACTGATATCAGCGAGATGCTTAAGCAAAGAACCATAAAGGCCTCTGCTCCGGTACGCATTGACTTTGGTGGGAGCTGGGACCTCAAGGGCCCTGCTCTTATGGCACGCGGCCTTCCTCCTGTATCAGTAAATGCAGCCCTTGACCTGCGCACAACAGTA
>WFRQ01000199.1 GCA_015486425.1 Deltaproteobacteria bacterium
GGGCCGGAGTTTCCTGCCTTCCAGGGGCACTTTCCTGGTAATCCAATCCTCCCCGGCATTATACAGCTTGCCTCGGTTCGCATCCTTGCCGCGCGTTTTCTCTCCTGTTCACTTGCAGCCTCAACCCTTTCAAATATCAAATTTCGGGACATGATTCGGCCTGGCCAGTCTGTCAAAGTCAACCTTTCCGGCCAGGAGAAAAATGGTGGCTGGAAGGTGCGTTTTGAGATCAGCAGCAGTGAAGCGCCTGTTGCAAGCGGTGACATACAGCTCCTGCCTGTGGGCAACAGTCACGAGGGCTGAAAGTGGGGTTCAGAAGGGGTTATTTTAAACATGAACCAGGCGCCCCTCAGCCACTTAGCGCCGTGGCAGGACGCAGGGTACGTTTTGAAGAAGTGGACGCACTTGGCATGGTATGGCACGGCAGATATCCAGGCTTTCTTGAGGATGCAAGGGCGGAATTTGGTCGAAAATATGGACTTAGTTATGCAATGTTCAGGGAACAGGGCATGGCGGCTCCCATTGTACAGATGCAGATAGACTATCGTCTGCCGCTCCATTATGATGACGAATTTACCATTGAGGCTGTCCTTCACTGGTGTGATGCCCTGAAGCTGAACTTTGAGTATTTTTTGAAGCGGCCTGTCGGATCCGGAGAAGAACTGGTTGCAACCGCATGCACCGTGCAGCTTCTTACAGATCATAATGCAAATCTTATGCTTACGGAAACCGGTTTTATAAGGGAGTTCAGGGAAAAGTGGCGAAAAGGGGCTCTGCATGCCTGAGAAGTCGCACGGATTTATTGAGAAGTTACATCCTGCCGTGTTCATCACTCCTGCCGCTGCTGTCACATCCATGGGCGGTCTTGATGAGACGTGGGAAGGGCTGCTGAAGGGGCGCACCGGCATTCGTCCTCTTGATGATGCAGATGCAGCAACCTTTGGATTTCACGGACCCGCCTCGTGGCTGGCCTCTCTCTCAGGCCATGCTTCGGGCATAATGCGTCTTGAGCAGCTTCTTTTTCTGATAAAGGATGAGCTTGAGCCGTTTCTGCCCATGCCCCCAGGCACCGGGCTTGTTCTTGCCACCACAAAGGGGGCTGTAGATGAGCTTTCCGGTTTTATATCTGACTCAGGGCCTGACCCGTACACTGTGCCTCTTCAGCCATGGAACCTGGCTTCATTTACAGCGGAAATGCTTGATATAAAGGGGCCGGTTTCTACTGTGAGCGCTGCATGCGCATCCGGCACCGTGGCAATTATCCAGGCTGCCATGCGTATCATGTCAGGCGAGGCAGAGACCATGCTGGTGCTGGGCCTTGACGTGCTGAGCCGCTTTGTGCTCTCAGGTTTTGCCAGTCTTCAGGCCCTGAGCCGTACCTGCTGCCGCCCTTTTGACAGTGCAAGAGACGGGCTGGTGCTCGGTGAAGGGGCCGGGGCGGTTTTCCTTTCTGCCAGGCCGGATATTGCAGAAGGCCGTGGTCTATCTGCCAGGCTTTCGGGTTTTGGTATCTCGTGTGACGCAGTACACATTACTGCTCCTGCAAGAGATGGAAGGGGGCTTGTGTCAGCGATAGAAACAGCCACACAATCCGGCACGCGCCCGGTTGGCGCAGTTAATGCGCATGGGACAGCTACGGTTTATAATGATGCAATGGAGATTGAGGCATTCCGTCAGGTCTGGGATGAGATACCTCCCTTTCATTCAGTTAAAGGGTCCATGGGGCATTGCCTTGGGGCTGCAGGGGTAATTGAGGCATGTGTTGCGGTTAAAAGCCTTGAGGCAGGGGTGATACCCCCCACAGCAGGGCTTCATGAGCCTGCTGACCCGGCCATGAATGTCAGCGGAGAGCAGGAGCTTTCCTTAAAAGCCCCGTCCATTGTTTCGTGCAATTCAGGGTTTGGAGGTATTAACGCCGCAATACTAATGGAGACATCCGATTTATGATGAAGCATTCCCTGCATGCCCCCAATACCATAAGATACTATAAGATACCATAATGTGTTACACAGCCTTGGTGTTTTTCGCTGATATGCAGCAAATCCGACAATAGCTCAAATCAGGTGGAAAATTGTCGAAAAACAAACCATCATTCAAAGAACTTAAAAAGGCTATGGAGTTATTTCTTGCTGATAACATGGGGGTGCAGGTGGAGCCCGGGGCCTCTTTTGCGCACATGGGGGTTGATTCCATGGCCATATTAAAGATACTCCTCTTTCTTGAAAAGGAGTTTGGTATTTACATACCTGACAGTGAGCTTACCTGGGAAAATATCCGCAGTATTGATTCTCTTGCCACTGCGGCTCAGGCGCAGGTTTCCTCTACCTGAGTTGAGCGTTTCAAAATTCGGTATTGCAGTCGTGCAGTCGGGGTCGTGCCGGATTAACTATTTGAAATATTAGATTGTAGAAGGACATCCCTCTTGACAAAAAATTCTACACCGGACTTTACTTCAGAAAAGTCAAACTAATTTGGAGTATAGTCCATTATGGAAACATTCAACCGGTTACTGGCCCTCGATTTGCCGAAAGAACAGTCGGCATTTTTATGGGGTCCGAGAAAGACCGGCAAAACCACTCTGCTACGAGAAAAATTCCCTCAAAGCATCTTTATAGATTTTCTGAAGACTGACACTTTTCTCGAGTATACCAAATCACCCTTTCTGCTGCGTGAGCGCCTCATGGCCAATGAGGATCAGGCAAGAAAATATCCGGTCATCATCGATGAGGTTCAGAAGGTCCCTCATGTTCTTGATGAAGTCCACTGGCTCATGGAAAATCAAAGCATGAACTTCATTTTATGTGGTTCATCTGCCCGGAAGCTGAAGAGGGGGCAGGCCAATATGCTTGGGGGCAGGGCCTGGCGCTTTGAGCTTTTTCCCCTTGTGTCAAAGGAAGTAGAAAATCTTGATCTCCTCAGAGCCCTGAATCATGGCCTCATTCCAAACCATTATCTCCAGAAAAATTACCGTCGTTCCTTGCGTGGTTATGTGCAGGATTATCTCAAAGAAGAAGTTTTCCATGAGGGTTTGACCAGAAACATTCCGGCCTTCTCACGTTTTTTCGAGGCAATGGGCTATTCCCACGGTTCACTGGTCAACTATACAAACATTGCCAGAGAGTGCGGCGTCTCCTCCAAAACAGTAAAAGAATATTATCAAATTTTGGTGGACACTTTACTTGGCACCTTTGTTTTGCCATTCAAAAAACGGCAGGAGAGGCAGGTTATCAGTAAAGCGCCCAAATTTTATCTGTTTGATCCAGGTGTAGCCGGGGCAATAATCAGAAGAACAGTGGAGGCAGAAAAGGGAGAGCTGTTCGGTAATGCATTTGAGCATTTCATCTACCTCGAGATGCTGGCCCACAGCTCATATAATGAGATAGACTATCCCATCAACTTCTGGCGGACAAAAA
The DNA here is from genome assembly GCA_015486425.1 of Deltaproteobacteria bacterium. Classification (GTDB taxonomy): domain Bacteria; phylum Desulfobacterota; class Dissulfuribacteria; order Dissulfuribacterales; family QOAL01; genus S144-17. Next base: position 3,414 of record WFRQ01000199.1, read on the forward strand.
ATGGTCAGGAGGTTGATTTTATTTTGGGAGATGGAGAAGTGGCAGTGGAGGTAAAAGGTTCTGCCATGGTTGATAAAAGATTATTACGTCCCATGAAATCGTTTATGGAACTGTATAAACCCAGGCAGGGCATCGTTGTTTGTAATGAAAAAGAAGAAAGAGTGCATGAGGGTATCAGGATAATGCCATGGCGTATTTTTCTGCAGGAACTGTGGCAGGATGAAATTTTGAAATAGGTAGCTGCCGGACTCTGCCTTGGCGGAACTCAGGGGCAGGCGGCGAAACAATCGCTCAAATCAGGTTCTATCCAGGATTGAGCGTTCAATTTAGTCCATGTAATTTTTATTTGGGTAACTGTTAAATGCTGGTGTTTCCTCTTGGCAGGTCTGATATCTTCCTTGATATTGTAGATTACGACCAGCGAAAAAGCGGCCTTCCTGGAAATGTGGTGCAGTTTATTGTGCACTTGGAGCAGATTCCTGATATGAAGGTCATTGAGAGCGCCATCAAAAAGAGTCAGTGCAGCAGGTTCCGCAGCCTGTCTCTTGAGACCTCCCTTTTCAGCGCCGGGTCATGGCGGATGTCAGATTCAACTGTCAAGTGGCAGGCATCAGTCCGTTATCATCATATTGCAAGTGATATTCCAGTCAGTGTAATGCTGGATACCATTATAAATCGTCCCCTTGATCTTAAAACACCTCCTGTGTTTCGGCTTGATGTTATAGACAGTGGGCGAAGTGGTTCCTGCATCTGCCTGACCTGGCATCACCTGCTAACTGATGCCCGTGGAGGCGAGATGCTTTTCTCCTGCCTTACCGGTGCAGGCGCTCATGACCATGCAGTTCCTGCCGTACCAGGGCGTGGCCCTCAAAAGGCGAGCAGTTTTGCAGCCAAACTGCGGCTGGCAAAACAGTTCAAACCCATGGTGAGACGTATGAA
>WFRQ01000200.1 GCA_015486425.1 Deltaproteobacteria bacterium
CTGGCAGGTGCGGTATTTCTGCTGCTGCCAGGTATTTCCATTGTGACTCCCGAGATGTTTAATCAGAAGATGAACTGGGCCTCGCTGATATTTGTGGCCGGGATACTTGGGCTTGGAAGTCTGATTAATCATTCGGGGCTGGGGCATGCCCTTGCCGGTGCCATGATCAGGTTTCTGCCAGTGGAGCATGGAAGCAGTTTTATTAATTTCATGGCAGTCAGCCTGTCCGCAGCTTTAACAGGCATAGTAACTACTCTGCCAGGAGTGCCTGCGGTCTTTACTCCATTTTCAGATACACTTGCCAGGGCAACTGGGTGCAGTGTGAACAGCATAATCATGATGCAGGTACTTGGGTTTTCAACTGTGGTTTTCCCCTATCAGGCCCCGCCTATTGTGGTGGGTATGCAGCTTTCCGGAGAAAAATTTGCAACTGCACTGAAATTTTGTCTGATTATGACCCTTGTCACTGTGGTTATACTGTTTCCCGTTGATTTTTTATGGTGGAAATTCCTTGGTATTCTGAAATGAAATTTTGGTTATTATAAATTTTATCTGGGCCTGATTTTTGCATGCATAGTTCCAGCTTGCGTTTAGTGCGGGGGCAGGTTAGTTTTGGCTCCTAAAAATTTTTTTTGAATTTACTGTACAGTTTTCCGTTATGAAATGTTTTTTCAGCGGGCTTATTTTCAGTATTTTAATCTGGAGGATTTTATGAATAAATTCAGGATTATTTCCCTGGCCCTGGCATTTCTCTGCATGCCCTTATTGGCCATAGAGGGAAGTTGCTGCGTGGGAAGGGTTCTGACTGTAGCAGTGGATCAGTCTGTTGATCAGAACGTGCTTGGTAACATGCTGTCGGTATTTATCAACGAACGTACAGGTACTACCGTGCAGCTCAAGAAAGTAGCAAGCATTGCAGACAGCTTCAGGCTGGTAAAAGATGGTGATGCGGATATCTTCATAAGCTATATCGGCGCCTCCCTGCCCGGGCAGGAGAAGGTACTTTCTGCAGACTCTCCTGAGGAGACCTACTCACTGGTGAAACAGTATTACAGGGAAAATTATGGCATGGTATGGTTAAAACCTTACAAATATCACGGGCCTGTAATGAAAGGCCAGATTGCCTCACCTGATTCAGGTTCCCTTGCCGCAGTGGTTACCACACGCAAAGTCCTTGACCGGTTTCCTATTCTTGACCGCGTAATTAACAAGCTCAGTGACCGCATAGATGATGACACCATGAATAATCTCATTAAAGAATCTGCATCAGGGGATATTGAGAAGATAGTCAAGGATTTCCTTAAAAAAAGAAATATGATTTAGTATAGTGCTAAATTTTACTTGTCTAATATTACTTGACGGAATCTATCTGTTCTGCGAGAATGGTGTCACGTCCGGACAGGCTGCGGCCATATATCCGGTTAAAAATTCAACTACAAGGTATTTTTATGAAGCATAGATTCGCGGCAATACTGCTGTCATTTCTGATTATTGGCCTGCTTGCTGCCTGCAATGACGAGCAGTCAGACACTTCCACCAGGGCCGCTGACCAGAAACCTGTAAAAATAGGTTTCATGATCTGTGATAATATTGAGGCTTCGAGGGCCAGATTTGCGCCTTTTACTGCCTATCTCAGTGAAAAAACCGGGCGTCCATTTCAGATGATCCTTGCCAATACATTTGAGTTTGAAGACCTGGCAAGAGAAAAGAAGGTGGATTTTGTTCATGTTAATTCCATCATAGCCATTGTCCTGCAGAAAAATTTCGGCCTTGATATGCTGGCAGTGGATGCCAGGGGGCGAAATGGACATATGTCCACAGGGACTATAATTTCCCGCCGGGGCAGCGGCATCAAGACCATAGATGATATGAAGGGAAAGAGCATGATATTCGGCCCGGCCCTTGCTCCATTTGGCTATATGGCACAGTATTCAATGATGCTGGAGCATGGATTTGATCCTGAGACAGACCTTTCCTTCTATGCCATTCCCCCTGGGGCCGGAAAGCATGAGAAGGTGGTGTACGGTGTCTATTTCGGGAAATACGATGTAGGTGCCGCTCCGAGAATAGACCTTGATCTTATGCTTCATGAACATAAGATAAGCGAAAGAGATTTCAATATAGTGGCTGAGAGTGTTCCCATGCCTTACTGCACTGTGGGTGCTTTGCCCCATGTACCTGAAAAACTGCGTAGGCAGGTTCAAGATATAATGCTGAACCTAAAAAAGGATGAGACAGTCCTGGTGGACGGAGAGGTCCTCAATGTACTCAAGCGTATGCTGAACGATGGTTTTTCAAAGGTTGTTGACAGTGAATACGATATCATCAGGAAAAAGTTGAAACTCTGCAATATGGCGCCATACAGAAAGAATTGATTCTGATAATACGGTACGCTTTCTGCATACGCTTTAAAAAAAATTTACTGCGGAAATCGGTTGTTTCGCCAAATTTGGGATCGCCGTTTATTTACTGCGTATCATTATTTCATGGTAACTGCCATTCCCGGCGCGGGCACAACGAACAATGAAAATATGCTCTTGCAGTTTATTAAATTGTGCGTTCAAGGAAGTGGGGAAGCAGGAGCTTTCAGTTTACAGTTCCCAAACTGGAGTTTGGGAACCAGCAAATTAGAGCTTTTTTTACTTTGAGCCTTGAGCTTTCAGCTTTGAGCTATTTTCGGATAAAATTGAGCAGTTGTCGGATTTGACGCATATCAAATCAGCAGGAATTCCCCATGCGCTGGCCATATGGGCATTACCATGAACAGTGATACCCAGAAAAAAAACGGCCATCACGAATCTATAAAAACAACTGATTTCCACAGTAAATTTTTAAAAGCGTATGCAGAAAGCGTACCGTATTATCAGAATCAATTCTTTCTGTATGGCGCCATATTGCAGAGTTTCAACTTTTTCCTGATGATATCGTA
>WFRQ01000201.1 GCA_015486425.1 Deltaproteobacteria bacterium
CAAACTGCCTCACCTTACAGGCATTCTTATAAAAGAGTGGGACAGCCCTGAACTTGGCCTTACTGCACAGCAGAAGCGGTGGCTCAAGGTTGTAAGGGAGGAGACCATCGCTGATGTGAAGAGGCTTTCCACCGAGGTTTCCACGCTTGAAAAACAGGTAGTTGACGGCATAAACTCAGGGCTTGAGCCTGATGATCTCTACCCCACGGTAAAGGAGATAGCCAAACTCAAAACCGAGGCTACCATGGTTCATCTGAAATGCATTTATGATACCCGCAAAATACTGAAACCCCAACAGATGCAGTACCTGCTTGGCTTACGGTCAGCGGGAAATTAAGGAGATACCCATGCTTCAGATAATTCCGTCACCTCATGAAAATGTAGTTGTGGTAAAGGCAACCGGCCTGCTCACTGATGATGATTACAATGTGTTTGTGCCGGAGCTTGAAAAGCTTATTAACGAACAGGGGCCTGTTTCAGTGCTGCTGGAATTTGAAAATTTCAGGGGGTGGGAGGCAAAGGCCCTGTGGGCTGACTTCAAGTTTGGCCTCAAACATCCGGATGATTTCAAAAAGATGGCTATCGTGGGGGAAAAGGCCTGGCACCACATCTTTGCAGTGGTGGTAAAGCCGTTTACCTCTGGAGAAGTCAGGTACTTTGACCACGACCAGATACAGAAGGCATGGGACTGGATTCTCGAAAAAAAAACGGAAGGGTCTGACAATGACCAAGGAGAGGAAACAGAAGAGTCCGAACAGGTAACCCTCGTTCCATACAGAAGCATTGTTGTTGCCACAGATTTTTCCAGGCATGCGGAAAAGGCCCTTGCAAGGGCAGTGGAAATGGCCCGACATTACGGGGCTTCCGTGGCCGTAGTCCATGCACATGAAAGCCTCATGCGCTACGATGTATATCCTGATGATTTCCTTGGCCCCTCAACAGGGTTTCCCATGTACGATCCTGAACTTGATCAGCAGCTATTTGACTCAGCCAGAAAACGTCTTGAAGATATGGCAAAGCAAATAGACTATGACAAGATGACAGTGGAGGTGGTATGGGGCTCTCCGTCTGCCACGGTAATCTCATATGCAGAATCCCAGAAGGCCGACCTGATTGTGGCAGGCTCTCATGGGCGAAAGGGAATAGCAAGGCTGCTTGGCTCCACAGCCAACAGTATTATGCATTCAGCAAGGTGTGATGTGCTTGTGGTGCGGCTTGATTGAGCACAAACGTCAATTCAATGCAACCTGGATTGAGCTCAATTCAGGCGCAAGGTATTTTTGGTTATGATAGAAATTATTTTTATTTGGGCTGTTACTGCAATAGGACTCTGGATTACCACCAAAATTGTCAAGGGGGTGCGCGCAAAAAGCACAGGAGGTTTGCTTCTCGCAGCCCTGGTGCTCGGGTTTATCAACAGTTTTATCCGGCCTGCACTTCTGTTTTTTACATTTCCTCTTACCGTATTTACCTTCGGGCTGTTTGCACTTGTAATCAATGCCCTTATGATCATCATTACCGCAGCCATTGTGCCTGATTTTGAGGTGGATGGTTTTGGTTCCGCATTTATTGCAGCGCTCATAATGGCACTGCTGTCCATGCTGGGTCTTTTCATATTCGGGGCCATGTTTGCCTCTGATATGCAGTGGATGTTCTGGCATGGTCAGACTACCGGCTGCAGAGTTGCGATTTGAGCAAAAGCCTCTTGTAAGGCCCGAAAAAACAACTCTATTCCCAACTGAATGGGGAGCGTTCCCCGTTTGTCCCAATATCGTAACGTGCTGCGGCTATGTAACTTTTTGAGACTGGTTCTGAAACTGTTATGAGATCTTTCAAACGTTCCATGCAGGGTTTCTCGCAGAACAAGCCTCAAAAAGCCACACAGCCTCCACAATAATAGAAAAGGCGGGACAAACAGGGAATGCTCCCACTGAATGATTTATCCGAAAATAGCTCAAAGCTGAAACTCAAGGCTCTCAGTAAAAGAAGGCATGATTGTTTGCCTTTATCTTTCAGCTTCCGACTTTGAGCTTTGAGCTAACTTTTTGCTGGTTCCCAAACTCCAGTTTGGGAACTATGAACCGGAAGCTCCAACTTGCCTTGTGCCCGCTCGAGCATGGGGGTATCCGGAAACACACTGGTTGCACAGGCTGGGCGGTGCGATCTGCAAGATTTAGACAACGCATATTCAAATGCACAAAAAAAATTTCAAGAAACATATTCCATATCCTGCTCATGTTAGAAAACGCAGAATGCCTCTCCCATGGCAGGCTCCCAAATCCATACAAGATGACCCTGCGGCTCTTGAAAGGATTCGGGTAATCATGGACAGCCCTGGCTATCGTCAGGCGGATCAGGACCTTGATTTTCTCAACCAGGACGAAACCAGAGGAGTCAGACTTCAAATAGACTACATGAAGCCACAGCTCCTGCTTGAAAAACATGGTGTGGAACACACTATTGTGGCATTCGGGAGCACTCGCATAGTGGAACCATGCGCTGCAAGGCGCAGGCTGCATGAATTAAAAGAGAA
>WFRQ01000202.1 GCA_015486425.1 Deltaproteobacteria bacterium
CATACCCGGAAGCTCCAGCTTCCAGACAAGGGCAGGTAATGCCGCACAGCCGGTATTAAAAGGAATGAAGCAGGAGCTTCTGTCAATTAGGTACCCAAACAGGAGTTTGGGCACCAGCACGAAACTTGTCACCACTTATTGAGAAGTTACGAAAATTATTTTTTTCAATAAAATTAAAATGAGTTACATCTATCGTACCCTTCAACTTTTGAAACCCTTCGGGATTGCCGTCTTCACCGCATCTCCTTTGTCATCGGAACCCTCATATAACGCACACTATAATGGGAATTCCTATTTCTCGGATATGCAGCAATTACGAACAATCGCTCAAATCAGGTCATATGACCTTATGACATATCATGTCTGATAAAAATACAGATAATATCCAGAAACTGCTTGAGGCATGGCAGGCCGTGTGGCGAACCCGGTGCTGTCCTCCAGTGGAGGCGCTTTCCATGGACCCTGACAGTGACTCCCTCAAAAGGCACATGGAACTCTGTCCATGGTGCAGGCAGGCAGTGCGCTCAGGCTCATTCAGGTCAGCCGCGTCTGTTGCGGAAAAACTCAAAGCCCTTGCACAAAACACAACTGTTCCCACACCTGCTCCCGGCATGATATTCTTTCTGAATCCTGCTCTCGGTACATGGGGCAGAGACGGACGATACGTTACGCCTCCCACAGTGCTGATACTGTCAGAGCCGGACCGTGATGAGCTGACAGTTGCACAGGTTTCCGGCGCTTATGTCTTTAACGGGCCTGGTGATATCCCGCTGGGAAGCGGCCTGCAGGGATTTGCCGAATCCTGGAATACATACAGGATACACTGCGGGGACTTACTTATGCTGTCAGCCAACGCAGGTGATGCATCTGCAGAGGCAGTGACTCATGCCATGGCAGAGGTGGTTGATAAAGCACGCCCGGAACCAGGGTCAGTAACATGGTTCTATCAGGAGCTTGAAAGGGAAACAGGGCGGTTCATATCTGATAGAAGCTGTAATCTCTCAAAAGCCGCGAACAGCCCCTTACATATACAATCAGAAAATATAAAGCATCACCTGGAAAATGCCGGCTTTAATTTTGCTGCCTCCATTCCTGCTAATGCCTCACCAGAAACCATCCTCCTCATGTCAGACCCTCCGGAAGAATTGCTGCCCCTTGCAGCAGCAGGCGGAGGCTCTGAAAACAAAGTTGATTTGTCTGCCATTGTCTTTCACCTTGCAGACGGCAATATCAGGGAAATTGTGACCATGCCTGTTACTATCTCTTTCAGCGAACAGGCAAACGGGCTTTACCGGATAACTGGCAGACTCGCTGCCCCCCTTCCTGAAACCATGCAGGGCGCGGAACTTCAGTGGCTGGTGCGCATAGATACAGCAGATGGACTGCAGCAGCCGGTTCCGGGAATGAGCGGTTCCAGTGGAATGATGTTCTGGGCTGCCTTTAACCTGCCTGCATCAGGCACGGTAAGGCCAGGCGATATAAAGATAAGAATCAGCGCGCTTGAACCGCTGTAAAATGCCTTTGCGCGGCCCCATAAGAGGGAGAGCATGACAGGGATGGAGTGGAAAGAGCTTCTGATACTTTTAGAACAGGCGCCTGATTTTGCAGACCGTGTCCTGAGGCAGCCCTGCACCTCAGAAAACATGCACCCGGATATGTTTGCCCGCCTTGACAATGCTGCGGCCCAGGCCGGGCTTCAATTACTGTTCAGGCGGCACGTGCTGTCAGGAATTGCCGCAGGCATAGCGCCATGTGATTTTGACAGAACAGTTTTGAAACAGTGCCTGGAGGCTTGCCATCCAGTCAGGGAAAGCCAGTTTAAAAACATACCATATGACCACAATACATGGATATGTTTCCCGGTGCTTACATGCCGTGCATACCTATGTTCTGTCACCTGGATGCTCGCTGGCAAAGTACATGCAGATAAAAATGAATACCAGCATGAACTTCTTGTGCCACATGACAATTTTGCGCCTGAAACAACAGATGCCATGAGGTGTGCAATCAGGGCGGCAAATGCATCTCTATGCATGAACAGTACAGACGATTCCACCTTTGTTGTCATACCCCTTACAGGAAGCAGGCAAAACGGCATGCAGGAAACCATTGCAGGAAGGTCTGTGGCGCTTCCCCTGGCCCTTGCAATAGTGCTGATGCAACAGAAGAAACCCTGGCCCGGACGCGTGTTTGCCACCGGAGACATGGATTCCAGTGGCAGGGTCCTGCCAGTTGCAATGACAGGCGTGAAACAGGAGTTTGCCGCCAGAGCCAAGGCTCTCCTGATCTGCCCCGGGGCTGCATTTTCAGGCGAGCAGGAGCAACGCAGTCCTGTAACTGATGATCAGCATAACATACTGCCCTGTGACACACTGTCACGAGCCACAGAGTTCATAATGCTGTCATCAGAGGCAGCAGATGCCCGGGACCTGCTCCTTGGCTCAGCCTGCATGAACGACCCGGCCCTTTTTCTCAAACATTTTCCAGAACTTCCTCTGTACTTTGTGAAACACAGAAGGTTTTCAGACATATGCTCTGAAATCACCCGACAACCATTGAAATATATCGACGAATTTGCAACCTGCCTTGCCTCTGTATCCGGTGATCCTGAACGCGGAGGAATGATAGCGGATATTTTCACCCACCAGCAGCTTGAGAAGCTCGGGCAGGAAAACCCGCAACACGCCCTATCTGCCTTCCGGACAGTTACCGCACGCATTGCGCTTTTCAGTCACAGGGGGAATACCCAGGATATTGGCCCCTGGATAAAGGCAGCGGAAAAGTTAAAACATCAGGCAGGCAGCAAGGCGCTTGCAGCTTACCTGAATCACAGTGTAACTGCACTGTTGCATAACAGGTTTGATTTCAGCCCAGAACTGCCTTCTGAGCTTTTAAATGCCCTTGCATCAGAAGAACAGGTAATGAAGATCAGGGGCGATGAAAACTGGCTGCTTGGTGCAATACATGGAACAGTTGCGCAGCACTATGGATTCTGCGGCCCACAATGGCTTGACAGCACTTTGCTGCATGTTGAGGCAGGGCGCAGGGCCTTTGGTCAGCGATACACAGAAGATGCCCTGCGGCTTTTAAATTATCTGGTCTATGCCCTGATAGACGCAGGAGAAATGAACAGGGCTGCTCTTGAACTTGCGAGATATTTCAAAATCACAGCCGCAGTCAAACAAGATGCCAGCCTGGATGATATTGTAGAAACTGTGCCTGATGTGGCGCTCAGGTCGCTTGATGAAACAGACAGCAGCGCGCCGTTCAGGCTTGCGCTTGCAATGCGGTTTTTATCTGAGGCAGGTGAAAAAACGGGTCTGAAAAGTTATTTGGCCAAGGAAACTGATAGAAGGCTCCTGTTTGCAGCATGTCAGACCACCACCCATCCATGGCAGCTCATCGCCC
>WFRQ01000203.1 GCA_015486425.1 Deltaproteobacteria bacterium
CTGGACGTTCCAGAAGATGAACTGGCAAGCCGCAGGGCAGCCTGGTCACCGCCTGAACCAAGAATCAAAAAGGGATATCTTGCCAGGTATGCTGCCCAGGTAACAAGCGGGGCCAGGGGCGCAGTGCTGAAGCAGCCATAAGACATATATAGATATGGAAAAATCACAATGGTGTGGAGATGATATAAAATGGCTGAATTGAAACTCCTGATTCACGTGGCACAGAAGGAAAGATGGATGGTGGGCGTGAAGAATGCCCTTAACTTTCTTAAAACCGCAGAAGACAGTGATTCACTGCAGGTACGTATTATTGCCAATGCTGACAGTGTTACACAGTGCATAAAGTGTGATCGTCCCCTGTTTGACAGGCTGAAACAGCTCGTGCTTGACGAAGGGGAAATATACCTGTGTGCAAACTCACTGCGGGATTTTGAGATAAAGGAGTCGCGCCTGCCAGAGGTGTTCAGGACAGTGCCTGCAGCAGTAAGGGCAATTGCTGACTGGCAGGCAGATGGATGGCTCTACATGAGGGCGTGATAACTGACACAAATTGAGCGTGACACCTTTTTCAGTGGTAGGGGGCTGTCCAAAAATAAGTTGGATGATGGCGCGCTCAGATTTGGGTCAGGCTGAGTTGAACTGACCCGGCAAAACCGCAGGCGTAGCCGGGCTACGCCTCAGGATTTTGTGATTGAAGTTCAGCTCAGGATGGCCTGAAGATGAGATGCGAAATCGGTAAGTTATTTTTGGACAGCCCCTAAGGGTTTTATGCAGCTTTTTGAGAGTCCAGTCTGGGAAGCCAGGTGAGGTGCCAGAAACGGTAAAATTCCGAAGCGCATATATACTGTTCAGGAATACCCATGACTCTGCAGAAACGTATGAGATTATCCCTGTTTCCACATATTACGTGATAGGACTGGCTCTTGTGAGAATGATAATTTTCGTGAATGGCAACAAACCCTCTTTCAGCCCATGCTACCGCATCCGGTATATCGGTAAGCCTGAAAAGGCGGACATTAAAATCCTCTGCCATGGACGAGAGGAGTTCACTGATGTCCGGAAGTGATTTTTTCTTGTGCCGTGCCAAAATGTTTTATTACCCCTTTGAGTTTGTAGCCTGAACTGATATCCGGGCCGCATTCAAATTACTCATCGGCTGGGTTCTGAAAGTTCTTAAACATAGATTGAGCGTTTCAAAATATAGAAAAACATTTTTATAAAGACATTAAAGGGATTTAGATGGATTATAACTTTACGAGCATCTACTCCCAGGGTACCGCATCTGCCGCGTTATCAAGGGCTCGAAGTACGGGAAGCACGCCTTCGCCCCTTCCGCCTTGCATCTGCAGCGCCCCCTGAGCAGATACGTGTCTATACAAAAATTGTTGTATGAAAAGCGACTTTTCATTAAGGAAATTCCTCTTTCGCGGATATGCAGCAAATCCGAACAATCGCTCAAATCAGGTTAAACCATTGCATACATGACCGGCCACCAGGCCTGTTTCTTTTACGAGGACAAACAGATGCGAAAAGGAACTGTAACACGCAAAACAAAGGAAACCGACATTGAGCTCAGCCTGAACATAGATGGCACGGGCAAGGCATCCATTAACACCGGCGTGGGATTCATGGATCACATGCTGACCCTGTGGACGGTTCACGGTTTTTTTGATCTTGATCTCATGGCACGGGGCGATCTCCATGTGGATTCCCACCATACGGTTGAAGATACAGGCATATGTCTCGGTAAAGCCCTGGCCCAGGCACTGAATGACTACAGCGGGATTGGCAGGTATGGCAGCGCCAGGGTCCCCATGGAAGAAACCGTATGCCAGGTGGACCTTGATTTGTGCAGGAGACCATATCTGGTCTTTAATGTGCCATTTACCGCACCATTCATTGGCCGTTTTGAAACCGAGATGGTGGAAGAATTTCTCAGGGCGCTGTGTGTAAACAGTGGCATGACACTCCATGTTAATGTACCATATGGGAAAAATAATCATCACATGGCAGAGGCAGTGTTCAAATCGCTTGGGAGGGCCATGAACCAGGCCGTAAGCATGGATGATAGAGTCAAGGGAACTCTGTCCAGCAAGGGAACCATCTGACCTAATTGAGCTTAAATTAGGCCTGAACAATTTCATGCACAAGAGGGGTGGGATTATAATGAAACCTGTTAAAAAAAGCTCTGTTGAGTTAGAGACCTGTTCTTCAGGGGTGGTGAGCATGTATGGAAATGTTCATGTCCTTACATGCATGCTCATGCTTGCTGCCATGATTGCACTAACCGGCTGCGGCCTGTTCGGCAGCAGCTCCAACGGCACGGCTCCGCTTCCCAAGCTCAATCGTATTGCGATTCTTCCCATGGACAGGGCATCTGCAAAGGTAAGTGAAAGACCCACATGCAATCTGAGCGACTCTGTAATTGACACAAGCAATGTACCCCCTGAACCTGCCGAGGCCCTTTCAAGCCTGCTCTTTGACAAATACAGAAATGACCCCCGGTTTCTTGTTGTGCCTGAAGGTAA
>WFRQ01000204.1 GCA_015486425.1 Deltaproteobacteria bacterium
ACAGAACCTGGGTATTTTTCCCTTTGTATTCAGACATGATCTTCATGATGATCCACACCGGACAGCTCAAAAATTCACACTGCGATAATTACTGTGAAAATAGGCTGTTCTTTCGCTTGTACTTTTCATAACAGGGGGTGTTGCACTGCATGATCGGTGCAACATGAAAGTTTAAAGGAATGAAAGATACGGGCTGAGGCCTGATGCATTTTCGGAACAGAGATATTTTGAAAGGTATCCACATCTCAAATTTTAAAGCCTGTTCATGCTGAACGCAAGGTCTGAGATTTTTTATTGAACCAGCATCAGCTATTTTATCCGAAAATAGCTCAAAGCTCAAAGCTCGAAGCTGAAAGCTCAAGGCTCAAAGCTGAAAGTCTCAAAAGACACAAAAGCTGAACCGCAAGAACGCAAAGGTTTTTTGCTGGTTCCTAAACTCCAGTTTGGGAACTATAAAGAGCGTATTTTCATTGTTCGTTGTGTGCGCGCCGGGAATGGCGGTTACCGTGAAAATAGCTCGAAGCTGAAAGCTCAGGGCTCAAAGTAAAGGAAGCCATATTTGCTTTCAGCTTCCGACTTTGAGCTTTGAGCTAACTTTCATGTCAGGGGGTGACAAGCCCCATGTCATGAAAGTTTAAACAGGGATATGCTCCATATTTACTGACTTATCACCTTGACAATATACCAAAAATAACTATGGGTTATATATAGTAGACAAAAATGGTCGTCTTTTGCTGTATGAAACAGTAACAGACTGATCCTGTATCGGAGCGTACTGAATTCTGACTCTTGCCTTTGAATCAGAGCGCTGCTTTCTGACCGGTTGTCAGGATTTATGCTGAATATGGGACGTGACCAGGATGGAGGTAATAAAACAATGAAACAACACAGAATCAATGAACTGCTCAGGCATATTGAAAATGACTGCCGACTTACAAAAGGATATACAGGCCGGTCTGTATTCAAGACCAATGTCATGGAGGCTATTGCCAGGGTCCCCAGGGAAGAGTTTGTCCCGGACCACCTGAAGGCCCTGTCTTATCAGAATTCTCCTCTGCCAATAGGAGAGGGACAGACCATATCACAGCCCTTTATTGTAGCACTGATGACAGACCTGCTCTGCCCGGACAAGTCAGACACCATGCTTGAGGTAGGCGCAGGGTCAGGTTACCAGGCAGCCGTACTCTCTCAACTGGTAAAAAAACTCTATACTGTTGAAATTGTGCCTTCACTTGCACAAAATGCTGCTCTGCTGCTTAACCGGCTGGGGTACGATAATGTAGTGGTTAAACAGGGCGATGGCTCTCTTGGATGGCCTGAACATGCCCCCTATGACGGTATTATTGTGACAGCCGCGGCAACAGAGATACCTGAGGCCCTCAAGCTGCAGTTAAAGCCAGGCGGAAGGATGGTCATTCCTGTGGGGTATCCAGGAAAAACCCAGAACCTGATGCTGATTGAAAAGGACCACGCAGGTAATTTCACAAGCAGAAACATACTGCCTGTGGCATTTGTGCCCTTTGTAACAGATTCCGTCCAGGCCAGGGCGGCGTAGGCATAAATCAGGTGGTATTTATTCAGCCGAGGTGAAACCTATACAAGGGGGGCATCCTATGAAAGAGGCCATGTTTTACAGGCAGGGCAAGGACGGTGAGGTTGTTTGTGAACTGTGCAACCATCACTGTCATATCAAGGACGGCAGGCGGGGTATCTGCGGTGTAAGGGAAAACAGGCAGGGAACACTCTACAGCCTTGTTTACGGCAAATTGATTGCAGGGAACAGCGATCCCATAGAAAAAAAGCCCCTGTTCCACTTTTTACCTGGCACCATGTCTTTTTCCATTGCAACCGTGGGCTGTAACTTCCGCTGTCTTCACTGCCAGAATCATGACATATCACAGTACCCGCATACTCATGACGGACAGATAGCAGGCAGTGAGCGAAGTGCCGCATCTGTGGTACAGGCTGCCAGGCAGGCTGGCTGTCACAGTGTATGTTACACCTACGTGGAGCCAACCATATTTTATGAATTTGCCCGTGACTGCGCAGTTTCCGCCCATGAGCAGAAACTGAAAAATGTCTTTGTAAGTAACGGTTTCATGTCGCCTGATGTCACCCGTGATGTGGCAAAGGTCCTTGACGGCATCAATATTGATATCAAGGCATTTACTGATGACTTTTACAAAAAAGTCTGCAAGGCCCGGCTTCAGCCGGTTCTTGATAACGTAAAGCTGATGCACGAACTGGGGGTGTGGGTTGAGGTTACCACCCTGATCATCCCCGGCCTGAACGATTCAGAGGCGGAGCTCAGGGATATAGCAAAATTTGTAAAGAGTGTTTCTCCCTCAATGCCATGGCATGTGACTGCCTTTCATCCTACTTACAGGATGATGGACAGGGAGCCCACCCCTATTTCAATTCTTCGAAGGGCGCGGGAAATCGGGCTGGAAGAGGGGCTGCGCTTTGTCTATGAAGGCAATATACCCGGTGAGGGAGGCGAAAACACCTACTGCCCGGCCTGCGGTGCAGAGCTCATCAGGCGTCACGGGTTCAGTATTATAAAAAACAATATGAAGGACGGAAGCTGTCAGCAATGCGGCGAGCGGATCGAGGGGGTGTGGGAGTAAGAGGCCGATTCAGGGCTGTTTTTGAATCTTAGGGGCTGTCCAAAAATAACTTACCGATTTCGCATCTCATCTTCAGGCCATCCTGAGCTGAACTTCAATCACAAAATCCTCAACGTAGCCCGGCTACGCCTGCGGTTTTGTTCAATCACTTCAACTCAGTCTGACCCAAATCTGAGCGCGCCATCATCCAACTTATTTTTGGACAGCCCCTTAGTCAGCACTTCTGCAAGTTCTCTGGCATTCTTTACAGCAAAACAGTTGGAGTCATTGTTGAAATAGCAGAGAACCTGCCGTCCATCCTCCACGAAACCCGATATTTCATCTGCCTTTGCGGTAAGAAACTCCATGGGGTAGTCTCCTCCATAATGCCCGTCAGGCCCGTGAAAACGGTAGTAAACCGTATTAGATGTGGCAGTGATCGGCGAGGGCCTTTTCCCATAGTCATGAATGCATAAGGCAGCTCCGTTCTTTTCAAGCAGCTCCAATGTCCTGTCCGAATACCACTCATGGTTGCGGAATTCCACTGCATGGTTCCATCCCGAAGGAAGAAGTGATAAAAATTCCTCAAACAGCGAATAATCAGGGGATAAAGATGGCGGAAGTTGAAAAAGAACGGCTGCGCACTTGGGCTGCAGCGGCCCAATGGTGGCAAAAAGCGCCCTGATCGCACGTTCAGGCCCTTTCAGCTTTTTCATGTGGGTGATCACCCTGCTGGCCTTTATGGCAAAACGAAACGCCTCAGGGGTGTTGTTCAACCAGTGCTGAACGGTTTTGGCCCTTGGAAGGTGGTAAAAGGTGCTGTTCAGTTCAACAGTAGGAAAGTGCCTGCAGTAAAATTCCAGCCGTGCGGCTTTTGCAAGCCCCGGCGGATAAAAAGGCCCTTCCCAG
>WFRQ01000205.1 GCA_015486425.1 Deltaproteobacteria bacterium
AAACAATATGGTGTTTGCATTCATATATGGTATGTGATAACCTCTTGAAAGTTTTAGCCATTTTGTACCTCCCTGTATTTAGCACCTTTCAGGGAGGTACAATTATAATTCCTAAACTAGTTGAACTCCTTATGGTATCACTACCAAAGGTAGTGGTTTAAACCCATTAATTAATAACGGCTGAAAGCAAGGAATGATGGGGGATAAGGAACTTCCCCAAAAATTAGCGGAGGCGTAAATGTTAGCTGAATGCGTTACGCGAAAATCGATGTTCAAGAAAAAACAAGGACCCGGGATGATGGGAAAATGGTCGGGACGAGAGGATTTGAACCTCCGACCCCAGCGTCCCGAACGCTGTGCTCTACCAGACTGAGCCACGTCCCGACACAGAGTGCGTATCATATATTATCACTTTCACGGATTGTCAACATGAATACCCTGACGCAGGAAGATTCCCAACGATAAATAACAATCCATACCGTTCCGAAACCGGAGTTTGGGAACGAGCTGAGCCTATCCTTAATTCGCCACTGTGCCAAAAATCAATGCCATTTCCTTTACAGGCATTTCCCTTTCTCCCATGGCAATCCGGGCAAGGTCAGCTCCATCAACATCGCCATCCCTGTCAAAATCACCATAAAGCAGGGAGGCGTCAACATGAACGGTAATTGCAGGAGAAGGATTCCCGCAGCCCTGCGTTGAGCAGGCCAGAAGGCGATAAAGATATGTCCCGGTCTGCCTGTCAGCAAGCTCAAACGAGTCAGCGTCTGCAGGAATATCTGTCTGTAATACGTGCCATTCAGGTATTTCAGCGCCTGTAATCTCTATATTGTCCAGCCATATTCCTCCACCGGAGGACCTTGGATAATAAGAGAATGGATTTGCGGAGGCATCCACACGGAAGCGCATCAGCAGAGGCGTTCCGGCAAATTCTCCAAGACTTATTGAATTATCATCCCATCCACCGGAGGCATTATCGCCGTTAACTGTAAGAACAGGCTGCCATGTCTTCCCCGCGTCTTCAGATACCTCAACGTACAGAACTGCATCAATAATAACTGCCTTGCATTGGAAATTCAGCATGGCGCCTGTCTGAGGCACAAATGGATCAATGAAAGAAAGTGTGGAAGTCACCATAAGGTCAGGCGGGAAATAAAAACCCTGGCCATCATAACCGTCAGAAGTTATCTGCCAGCCTGCTGATGCGTACCATTTTGACAGGGACTCTGCCTGATCAAAAAAGTCTGACCCTGCATAGCCTGCTTCCATGAGTTGAAAACCATTGAGTCCTGCACTGCGGAACCAGGGGAAATCCCAGGACAGGGAAAATGTGGCACCTTCCGTGTCAGGCAGGGCAGCAATGTCAATGAGGGGCATGAATACAGGCTCCATGCCTGTAATTATCGTTCTGAGTGGTCCCCCCTCGGGGAAGGCATCTAAGTTGTACCAGCCGTTATTTTTACCGCCCCATCCATAGTTTACATGAAATACCACTGGCGAGGCCGACTGATTTATACCGTCAATCACCACAGCATGGCCTGTCAACCCGGCAAGCACAGGGCGGCCGGCCTCTATCTCCTGCTGCATTAATGCTGGAAATACATCCTGCTCTGAATTGGCAACGCCTGGCTCATAAAAAAAGTAATGATTCATGGCATTGTTCACAGCGTTAATGGATGCAGATGAGCCGGAATGGGTATAATTCATCTCTACTGAAACACCAAGCTCATACAGCAGTTCGGATACTGCCATCTCGGAATCAGGAGGTTCAACACCCCACGGATTGTAGCTGTTTTTCATCAATGCCCAGTCAAGGGAATCGGTAAAATCTGCTGCAAGTTCCAAATCGTTCCAGGTATAGGAATGGCTGCCCGTGCCGTAAGGAGGCCAGCTATGGTACTTCATTATCTGGCCTGCTGCTGTTGCCACGCATCCTGTGGGCATGTGACCGTCATAGTAGGCTGAGGCATCAGGGTCATCCGGGCAGAGTTCATTGTAATGATTATTCTGATTCCAGAGCAGATCACCAAGCAGGGGACCGGTTACAGGATCAGAATCCGAAAGGGGTTCAGGGCCTGTGCCAGCTTCAGGCTCTGTGTCTGCATATTGAACAGACCGGGATGCCGCGCCCTTTCCAGATACAGCGCCTTCCAGTATCTTCTGCCACTGCTTTATGTGAGCATCAAACCTCTTTGATTCATGCTGCATACGTCGGGACAGGCCCTGCCCACCGCTTCCTGTTTCCCTCAGCATGACTCCAATATTATGCATATCCGCTTCAACAAGGGCGCGAAAGGCATTGGAAGGGACAGGGGAAAGGTCAATATCATTATCCGCACTGTATGCTATTACAGGCGACATACGATCATCTCCGGCAATTATCATGTATCCGCGTGGATAAAGGGTGATGAGCCAGGCAGGGGCCATGCCCTCCTCATTCAATTCAAGCCTGCTGATTGATAAAATTCTGAAACTGGTTCCGTTTTCAGCAGCCGTCTGTCTGAAAACGGCATCTGTTGCCACGCGGTTTTTTGCCGCAGCCACTGCCATCTCTTCATTTACAGGCGCTGCATACAGACTGGTTGAACAGCATAAAAACAATACAAGCGCACAACAGGCCATCAGCCGCATAATTACTGATTTGTCACGCATTGCATGTCTGGAAAATATTGGCATTTATTATTTCTCCCCTCTTTCATGTCTTGATGAAGCGTACAGGAATACTCTGCATGCAAGGAGAGGGCCAGGGCCTGGCCTTTACAGAGAATCAACAATTTCCAGGTTATTGTGCGGAAACAGCTTATGTTTAACCCCATATTCCAGCATGAAACGCACTGCATGTTCTCCCTCATCCCCTATGTCAAGGGTAAAATTATTCACATAAAGGGCAATATGTTTCTTCATTACATCAGGTTCCATTTCCTGGGCATACCGCGCACAGAAGCCCAGTGCCTTATCCTGATTGGCATGGGCGTATTCAATGCTTTGTCTCAGGGCCTTGTCAAAAATCTGTACCTGCACCGGATCAAGTGAGCGCCTGGCTATTATTCCGCCAAGCGGTATGGGCATGCCTGTAGTCTCTTCCCACCACTGGCCAAGATCCTGCATACAGTGCAAACCCTTCTGCCTGTATGTAAACCTTGTCTCGTGAATTACCACGCCTGCATCAACATCACCGGAGGCCACACTGTCAGGTATATCAGCAAAGTTCATCTGAACCGTATCAATATCGCTGCCCCCCCTTTCTGCCATGAACAGCCTGAACAGCATGGCAGCCGTGGTGTACCTGCCGGGAAGAGCCGTGGTGCCTTCTGCCACCTCGGCTGGTTGGCACTCTCTACGTGTAAGCACAAGGGGGCCGCATCCCCTGCCAAGGGCGCTTCCTGAACGGAGAAGCCGGTACCTGTCTGCCACGTGCCCCAGCAGATGAAACGACACCTTGCTGATATCAAGCTCACCTGCAATTACACGGCGGTTCAGTTCCTCCACATCTGCAATAAAA
>WFRQ01000206.1 GCA_015486425.1 Deltaproteobacteria bacterium
CCCTGAAACCAAGGGTGCGGATTGCCGCAAGGTCCTCCTCGCTGCTGATCTTGCTGGTGGCGTGCCGCTCCACTGCAAGCTCAAGGTCCTGGCGGTCCATGCCGCAGCCGTTGTCAGTTACCCTTATGAGCCGTCTGCCGCCATCTGCAATCTCCACGGATATTGAATCAGCCCCTGCGTCAATGGCGTTTTCAAGCAGCTCCCGCACAACAGACGCAGGCCGCTCCACCACCTCTCCTGCGGCTATCTGGTCTGCTATGTGTGCTGGTAGTTTATGTATTCTGCCCATGGAAAAAATCAAAAATCCTGCGCGCCACCGTTGATGGAAGCCCCTTTACTGCTTCAAGTTCAGAGATTGATGCATCTTTCACTCTGCTCATGCTCCCGAATGTCTCAAGAAGCTGTCTCTGTCTCGCAGCGCCTATGCCCGGAATGTCAGAAAGTCCGGAAATGCTTCGCTGCCTGTCTCTGCGGTTTCTATGTGCCGTGATGCCAAACCTGTGGGCCTCATCCCGCATCCTCTGCAAAAAGAGCAGAACAGGGTCATTCCTCTGCAGTATCAGGGGGGTGTTCCTGTGCGGGAAATATATCTTTTCCCCCTCTGAAGCCCGTTCCTTGGCAATGGATATCACAAAAAGTTCTGTGTCAAAGCCTGCATCTGTAACTGCTTCAACAGCCTTTGCAAGCTGCCCCCTGCCGCCGTCTATAAGCAGCAAATCCGGCAGATCCCCCGTGCGGGCAGCGCGTTCCATGCGGCGCCTTACCACCTCATGAATCATGGCAAAATCATCAACGCCCTGCACGTCCCGGATATTGTATATGCGAAAACCCTGTTTCCAGGGGGTTCCGTTTTTGAAAGCCACAAGGCTGCCCACGGAAAGCTCGCCGCCGGTAGTGGATATATCAACACACTCCATTGAACATGGCGGACTCTTCATATCAAGCCCTGCTGCAATAAGCCCTGAAAGCTCGTCCCACCTGCGGCGGGCTGACTGCATCTGCTCCAGGTCCCGACTGGCATTGTCAGAAGCCATTTGAAGAAGCCTGCGCCTGTCGCCCCTTGCCGGCACGCTGAGCCGCACGCCATAGCCCCAGATGTCTGAAAGCCACTGTTCTATGACTTCCTTGTTTTCAGGAAGCACTGGAAGCAGAATATCCCTCGCAGGGGCAGCATCCTGGAAAAAATCCATGAGAAAGGCCTGAAGAACCTCTGTCATCGTGTACTCCTGGTCCATGGAAATTCTTCTTGTCTCGCACCCTGAGACCACTCCTTCCCTGACCCGAAGCACTGCCACAGATATATTTCCCTCCTCGGTAGCAATGCCAACACAATCCCACGAGGCATTAAGACCCGATACAACAGACTGTTTTTCAAGTAGCTTTTCAAGCGCCTTTATCTGGTCCCTGATGCGCGCTGCCTTTTCAAACTCCAGTTGTTCAGCAGCCCTGTTCATATCCTGCCTGAGCTGCGAAATTACACCGGAGCTCCTGCCTGAAAAAAAATCAAGCACCTGCTGCACCCTGCGCCTGTAATCTTCCATGGATATGGCGCCTGCGCACGGCCCGGAACACTTGCCAATCTGAAACTGCAGGCAGGCCCTGGGCCTGTTTTTCATGGCTCTCGTGGTGCATGTCCGTATGCCAAAGGTGGTGGTGAGCAGCCGCACAGTATCCCGGAGTGCACCAGATGAGGGATACGGGCCGAAATAGTGGGCCTTGTCACGCCTTCGTTTCCTTACAATGCCCAGCCTCGGCCATGGCTCTCCAATGGTGATGCGAAGAAAGGGATATGCCTTGTCATCTCTGAATACAATATTGTATCTGGGCCTGTGTTTCTTGATGAGAGTGGCTTCAAGTATCAGGGCCTCTTTCTCAGTGGGAGTAACAATGCATTCAAAAGTGCTGGCGTGCCTGAGCATCATGGCAGTGCGGGCAGGAAGCCCTGAGCCCCTGCGAAAATAGGAAGCCAGGCGCTTTCTCAGCTCCCTGGCCTTGCCAACGTACAGCACCTCGGACGCCACGTTGCGGAAAATATAAACCCCGGGCGCTGAGGGAATTTCCACAAGCCTTACAGTGGCAGAATCTGTGCAGTCAAAAATAGGCATTTATTTTGTAGTTGGAATCTGCAATGGGCAAGCATAAGTTGACAAAATGTTTTTTGTATCTTGCTCATTTTATCAA
>WFRQ01000207.1 GCA_015486425.1 Deltaproteobacteria bacterium
ATCCCGGCGTCAAGTTCATCAAATATTACTGTTTCAATCCCGCTCTTTCTGGCAAGCACTGCCTTCAGGGCAAGCATTACCCTGGAAAGCTCTCCGCCAGAGGCTATGCGAGACAGGGGCGCAGGCTCCTGACCTGCATTGGCGCTGAACAGAAAACTCACTGTGTCAAAACCCGCAGGACCTGTATCCTTCACGCAAGGTGTGGCCGGTTTCTCCACGTTTACAACAAAATCTGTATCCTGAAGTTTCAGGTCGGACAATTCCTTTCGTACTGAATCTGAAAGCTCCGCTGCTGCCTTAACGCGCCTTTCTGAAACGACCGACGCCTCCTCAATGAGACTGGCACCCAGCTCTCCGGTTTCCTTCTGAAGCTGCTCTATCCTGTCTGATATGCCTGAAACCCGGGCAAGACGCTCCTCTATGTCCTGACGATACGCAAGCACATCCTCAATACCGGGACCAAAACGCCTCTTAAGCTGCCTCAGAGAATACAGCCGCTCTTCAAGCTGCTCAAGCCGGGACATGTCAGCAGGCAGGGCATGTACGTAATCCCTGACCTGCCAGGCTATCTCCTCTGCCTGGAAACGCACTGACTGAAGCTCCTCAAGGGATTTTTCAAGCCTGGCATCTGCCCTGGCCATGCGCTCAAGCTCTCCCTGGGCCTCGGAGAGAATTTCAAGAACCGCACCCTTTCCGGCATAAAGCATGGAGTATACATTTTCCCCTCTGAGCCGCAGGTCCTTTGCTGAACGCAGCACTGAAAGCTCCTGCTCTATCTCATCCGCCTCACCTGGCACAGGCTGCACCGAGTCAATCATCCCGGCCTCATGGAGCAGACGTTCCTCCTCCTCTGCCTGACCCTCCAGTGCCTTCATGAGCTCTTGAAGCTGCTCCTCCTTTTCCGAAAGGGCCTGGTAAGTTTCGGAAAGCTTCCTTACCTCAGGCTCAAGCCCTGCAAACCTGTCAAGCCATATCCTGTGACTTCCCTTTCTGAGGAGTGTCTGGTACTCGTGCTGGCTGGAGATACTTACCAGGTCAGAGGTGATATCCCTGAGGTCCTGGAGGGATACCAGCGAACCATTAATATAGATACGCCCGCCCCTGCCTGAAGCAGGAACAATACGCCGGATTATAAGGTCATCGTCAGGCTCGATTCCTCTGGCCTCAAGCAGTGCGTCTAAGCGGGGAGAGGATGTGAACAGGGCCTGCACAACCGCCTGCTTATGGCCTGGCCGCACCTGCCTTGTATCAGCCCTGGCCCCGAGGAGCAGCTTCAGAGCCTGGACTGCAAGGGATTTGCCTGCACCGGTCTCCCCGGTAATTACGGTAAAACCATCAGAAAAATTGAGTGTGGCACCCTTTATGAGTACAAAATTTTCTATGCTGAGTTCAAGCAGCATTACAGTATGTATGCCCTCCTTAAGTAAGCATGCGTTTATACCAGCATCAGTAAAACTTGAATTCCTGTTTGACCATGCAGGGTGCGCACCGCGCACCTTCAATATTTACAGCGCTGTTCCCTGGCCGGAGCACGGGAACAGGCTGAACGCCCGGTTCAGGGCCATAGGAAATTTTGTATTATACCAGCTCGGTTTGACACTTGCCAATGTGGCTGATAATTCATATTTTAAAATTGTTGTGTGAAAAGCAGATGGACGTTCTGTTAAGGGAATTCATCCTGGAGAGAGGGGGAAGCAGTTACTTTTAAGGAGCCAGAATATCATGCTGAACTTTGAAATTATAGCGGAACGCCGTATCAGGCAGGCAATGGAAGAGGGAGCATTTGAAAACCTTGAGGGAAAAGGCAGACCCCTGATCTTCGAGGATGACTCAATGATTCCGCCTGACCTGCGCATGGCCTACAAGATACTCAAGAATGCAGGGTTTGTACCTCCTGCGGTACAGAATGATAAGGAAATCAAGCAGGCACTTGACCTTCTTGAAGAGCTCGATGATGAACGGGAACGCTATACACAGGTAACCAAGCTGAACCTGATGATCACCAAGGGAAATATGATGAGGCAGAGACCAATTTATCTTGAGGCAGATCAGGTCTATTATCGCAAGGTAGTGGAAAAGGTAAAGATCAACCGAAAGAGGGAAAAAACGTGAAAGAGATTGTAATAATAGGAATATCAGTTATCGCAGGCATAACCGGAGCCGTACTCCTCGCCACGAAACTCAAGGACAGATGCACGCCGTGAATTTACATGTACGGTGCCCTGGGTCTGGGCATGGTGGTGTATTTTGTTCTTGGTAAAATTCTCTAATGGTTTCCTGAAGGTTCCTGTACTTCAAGCGTCTATTTCAAGCATCAGGCAACGCCGTCATTCCGGCAGGTTTTGCTCGTTCCCAAACTCCGGTTTGGGAACGCATACCCGGAAGTTCCAGCTTCCAGACAAGGGCAGGTAATGCCGCACAGCCGGTATTAAAAGGAATGAAGCAGGAGCTTCTGTCAATTGGGTACCCAAACAGGAGTTTGGGCACCAGCACAAATTCTTCTGTATATTCTTACAGGGTGATTCAGATGCGAGGCGGAGGGGGCGCGTACTTCCTGTACTTCAAGCGTCTATTTCAAACATCAGGCAACGCCGTAGATCCGTTACCCCTGGAGCAGACATCTATTTTCTTCTTTCCAGCACAAAGAGTGCAAGGGCCTTTAGCAGCTCCCGTGTGCTGGTTTTTTCAAATATATCAAGACTGTCACAGGCTGCTTTAACAAGCGCACCTGCCTTGTCCCTTGTATAATCAATTGCGCCTGTCTCATTAAGAAGGTTTTTTACCCACTTCATATCTTCAGAAGACGGGTGCCCGTGCCCCATGATGGAAAGCAGACGCTCACTGTCACTGCTGTCAGCCTTCTTCACTGCAATCACTATTGGAAGCGTAAGCTTTCCCTCGGCAAGGTCAGTGCCAATGGCCTTTCCAAGCTCGCTTGCATCCGCAGTATAATCAAGCACATCGTCAATAAGCTGAAATGCCTTGCCAAGATTGAGGCCATAAGTGCTGACTGCCTCTTCCTGCTCCTTTGAAGCGCCTGCGAGCAGCGCACCAATACGGCACGATGTTGAAATCAGGGCCGCGGTCTTTCTGTAAATTATGTCTGAATAGGTTTTTTCGTCAAAGCTTGGCCGCTTGGCATGCAGGAGCTGAATAATCTCCCCCTCTGCCATGAGGCCCACGGTATCTGCTATTTCCGCAGCAATGCGTACGTCGCCAAACTGGCTCGCAAGACCTATGGCCCTGGCGTACATATAGTCTCCAACCAGCACTGCGGCGCTGTTGCCCCATACCTTGTAGGCAGGCGGCACCCCGCGCCTCATCTCACCACTGTCCACAACGTCATCATGGAGCAGGCTTGCGGCATGCAGGTATTCCGGCACGGCTGAAAGATCAAATGCATAGTCGGCATCGAGGCCGCAAAGACGGGCTGAACAGACTGTAAGAAGGGGACGGATACGCTTTCCGTTGGCAAACAGAATGTGACGGCTGATCTCATTCACAAAGGGGATATGAGAAGAAAAATGCTGTTCAAGCACCTCTTCGATACGCTGGAAATCGGCACTGAATGCATCAAGAATGCCAGGGCCTGCGCTGTTATCGTCCTGCTGTTTTATATCTTTGAATGTGGTCACTGTCTGTTTAAGTACGCCTTTCCGTATTTCAGCCTGCAGCGTAACATACAGGATGAAAAAATTCCTTTCTGTCACACTCCTGCAGGTTGCAAGACTGCATGATAAATGAAAGGAATTTTAATATCAACTATATCTCACAGGAAAACTGGACTTTACCCTCCTTTTTCCACAATCGCCCTGTTGCATCCATGGTAAATCTGGCAATTACAAAATATAGATGCTAATAATACAGGGCCGGTGGCAGGTGGATTTTCATGGTACCCTGCACCAATAACCATGTTCCCTTATGTTTGAGCGAGGGACGAGAGAGTTTCGCGATTTCGGATGAGCGAACCTTTAAAAATCAAGAACTTGGGCAGCAGTAGCGAAAAAACAATGCCATTCCCATACAATGGGAAATGCGCTGAACAGTTAATATATTTTTATGGCAGTCAGGAAGAACACACAGACCAGGGATAAAGACAGGGGCAGCAGAAAGATTACACCCATGCTGCAGCAGTATCTGGAGATAAAGGAACGTTATCCTGATGCCATACTCTTTTACCGCATGGGTGATTTTTACGAGATGTTTTACGAGGATGCAGAAACAGCATCCCGAATACTTGAAATCACCCTTACCTCCCGTGACAGAAAAAGTGAAAATGCCGTGCCTATGTGCGGAGTGCCGGTGCATGCTGCTGAAAATTACCTGACACGGCTTGTGCTGTCAGGGAAACGGGTGGCAGTATGCGAACAGATTGAGGACCCGGCGCAGGCCAAAGGGCTTGTAAAAAGAGATGTGGTGCGGGTGGTGACCCCCGGGCTTATCACATCTGAAGGCAGCCTTGGGGCCAAGACCAACAACTTCCTTGTGGCGCTTCGGCCTCCGGGCAGCCGTGGTACATGGGGCATATCATGCCTTGACATTTCAACAGGTGAATTCAGGCTCACTGAGGTACAGGATGAAGACACGGTGCTGTCAGAGCTTTTCAGGCTGGAACCTGCTGAAATTCTGCTTCCTGAATCACTTAAGGGAGAGAATTTCACCTCACGCGCCGTGCGGGTACTGCCTGATGCCTTTGTAACCTACAGACCTGATGCATGGTTCAGGAGAAAGAGGGCCGAGGAACTTGTTAAGGAGCAGTTTTCCGCTCTTTCTCTGGACGGTTTCGGGCTTTCCGGCTTTTCAACCGGCATTGACGCCGCAGGGGCCCTGCTTGCCTATGCACATGAGACCCAGAAGAGCCAGGCGTCTCACATATCCTCCATCTCGCCTTACTATCTTGGAGATCACCTTGTCATTGACGAGGCTACAAAACGCAACCTGGAGCTTGTGGCAAACAGCGTTGACCAGTCAAAACACGGGAGCCTGCTTGATGTGCTGGATATGACAGTGACATCAATGGGAGGCAGGCTGCTTCGCAAGTGGATACTCTATCCTCTCAGGAACAGGGGGGCAATTGAGGCAAGGCTCCAGGCTGTGGGCACGCTGAAAAAGGCAGCACAGCACAGAAAGAAGCTCAGGAAGGTGATGCGGCGTATTCACGATCTTGAGCGTCTTGTGGCAAGGACTGTTCTCGGCACGGCAAACGCCAGAGATCTGCTGTCCCTCGGAGAATCCCTGTCAACGCTTCCTGAACTTGCCTCCTGCCTTGAGGAAATATGCCAGGGACAGCGGCATGAAACAAGCAGCTCGTCAAATGGACACACCGAACATGCCCCCCGCCTTGAGCATCTTCTCTCCTCCCTTGACATTCTTGAAGATATGGCAGCCCTTATAAAAAAGGCTATCAGGGAGGACTGCGCGCTTCATCTCAGGGAAGGCAGGCTCATTGCCTCGGGTTATAATGCCGAGCTTGACGAACTTTCAGCCATTCAGCGCGATGGACGCTCGTTTATTGCAGGAGTTGAGGCAAAGGAGAGGGAGCGCACCGGCATCTCCTCGCTCAAGGTAGGATATAACAAGGTGTTTGGCTATTACATCGAAGTGCCAAGGTCCCAGGCGGAAAAAGTTCCTGAAAATTATATCAGGAAACAGACCCTTGTGGCTGCCGAGCGGTATATCACTCCTGAAATCAAGGAGATAGAGGCAAAAATACTCACAGCCCAGGAAAG
>WFRQ01000208.1 GCA_015486425.1 Deltaproteobacteria bacterium
CCTTTACTGCCTGCCTCAGCAGTGCCCCCACTGACACGGCAGTGAGCCTGTACTCCTCCTCAAGCCGTGCTGCATGCGTGCCCTTGCCGCACCCTGGCGGCCCCATGAATAGTATTGTCTTTCTGCTCATGATCATTGCCCTCCATTCAGCAACAGGTTGATTTGACAATACGGCAATCCCGAAGGGTTTCAAAATTTGGAAACTATAATCGATGTAACTCCTTTTAACATTTTTATAAAAATGATTTTCCATATTTTGAAACGCTCAATTTAGGTAATAGTAATTTCTCAATAATGCCGTGTAAATTCTCATGTATCTGCTTGCAGGGTGCTGCAGATACAAGGCGGAGGACGCGCAGGCGTACAACACCTACTTCAAGCGTCTATTTCAATTGTCAGGCAACGCCGTAGATGCGGTACCCTGTGAGCAGATACCTGTCCGCATGTTGACGATATGGGTATTTATGCTTAAACTCAACCATACATGCAGTGGAGCTGACATTTCCCATAATCCTTACCAGTCTGCAGCGTTACAGGATCAGCGCCTTTTATGCTATTTCCATCTGCATGTTGGGCCCTGTTGCAGCAGGGGCTTATAAGTGAGCAGCAAATCTGTCCTGTTTCGCAGTTTCAGGTTGGACAACAACAGGGGATTCCATGCCCAATCCTACGGATTCTTCCAGCACGCACCATGCCGCGCCTTCAGCGATTGCCTCTGAGCTTAAATCCTTTGTATGGCTCCTTCATAAAGAGGCCCAGGCCTATTCAGAGAACCATTTTCCCCCAAAATATAATGATATCCTGAATTCATTCTGTAATGCTGCCCAGTATGGCGGCGGGCTGAGAAATTTTTACCGTCTCTGTGCTGCTGTGCCTGCGGCTATCGGTCATAATATGACCGGCACATTTTATCTGTATAACTGCAGAAAAAAATCACTTGAAACCGTATGTGACACGGTATCCGGCCTGCATGAACCCCCGCAGCCAGTGGATACCTCACTTCCCCCTTCCCGCAGGCCTTATGAAACATCTGATATGCTGGTTTTCCCCCTGTTCTCACGTCCTCCAAGAGAGAATGAGAGGGCTGAAATGCCATGGGATGCGGCCAGTGATTCAGACCTTGATTACTGCTTTCATCTGCACAATCCTGATCCTTTTGAGTCGCGCCTTAACATCCTTGGCATGTACAGCGTACGTCCTCTCTCCCGCCTCTTTCATGAAGATCGCCTGTTCTTCAGGACCCTTGCACGATGGATGGGATATGAGTTGAACAAGCGTCTTCTCACAGCCCAGAATCTGCGCCACCTCTGTTTTGTGAATGCCCTTGGAAGGGATATAGGACACAACGTGATCATTCCCAATATGCGCTTCCGTTATCTGTTCATGCGGCTCGCCCAAAAGGTGGAAGCCATACGGGGACTGGAAAAGCAAATGGCCTCCTGTTTTGAAAGCTCGCAACTGGAGCATACGTGCGGCAGCCTGCTTTCAGAGTGTGGTCACGTGAGGAAAGAGCTTGAGGAGTGTCATAATGAACTTACCCAGCAGCATACCCAGATATCACTATTTCTTGAGAGCCTGTTCCGTGAAGAGCATTTCAAGTATGGTCACCTGGTCCTGAAACCCGCCAAGTGTTTTGTAGAACAGGATATAATCCAGCCGCAGCTTGATTTTTATGCCAGCCGCTTTGCTGCTCACGGGATAACAGTTGATAAACCAAGAAATATGTTTGAGCAGGTCTTCCCGCTCATGCTGGACGTGGGCCTGCTGTCCCAGGTCTATGCCAACCTTTTTTCTAATGCCATAAAGTACACCAGCGAGATAATTGATCACAGAGGCAGAAAACGAAAGGCCCTGGCCTACGGTTGTGAAGAGGTGCCTGCTTTTCCTGTGCCAGGCATGAAGGGCGTGAAGTTTAACGTATTTACAACTGGTCCACCCCTTTCTGAGGAAGAATGTGAGGAAATATTCCTTGAGGGACGCAGGGGGCTTAATCACAACGCTATTCATGGCTCAGGCCACGGCCTTGCCTTTATCAGAAGGGTGATAGAGGCACATGGAGGAGAGGTGGGGTGTGAGCCAACAGAAGAAGGCAATAATTTTTATTTTGTTCTGCCGCTCTCCGGTGTGGGTGCCTGATAAGGCTATGGGGTGTTCATGCATGAGAAGATGAATATGAATGAGGCCCTGCGGAGCGCCGCCCGCCTTGTGGCCTCGTCTTCAAGTGCTTACGCATTTACCGGAGCCGGTGTCAGCGTGGAGAGTGGCATCCCGGATTTCAGGAGCGCGTCCGGGTTATGGTCAAGGTATGACCTGATGGAATATGGCACTCTCGGGGCTTTTCGCAGGGATCCGAAAAAGGTCTGGAAAATGCTCATGGAGCTTGTGGAAATAGTCCATGCCATGCCCAATGCCGGCCACAGGGCCATGTCCCGAATGGAGGAGCGAGGCTGGCTCAGGGGGATAATCACTCAGAATATAGACGGCCTGCATCAGAAGGCCGGAAGCCTCAATGTGGTGGAGTTTCACGGCACAGTCTTCAGGCTGGTGTGTCTTGCATGCGGCAGGAAATTTCCCCTTGCTGATTTTATGAATGCACTGCCCCCGGTGTGTCCTTCATGCGGTGAAATCCTGAAGCCTGATGTTGTATTTTTTGATGAGGCTATTCCAGAAGATGCAATGAGGGCTGTCAAGAATATTGTTGCCCATGCAGATCTGCTGATTGTTGCAGGCACATCATGCAATGTAATGCCTGCCGCCATGATCCCGGCAGAGGTGCATCAGAGAGGAGGCAGGATCATAGAGATAAATCCTGAACCTGCCCTTTCTGATATGGCTTCGGTGGTGATCCATGGTTCATTCTCAAAAGCAATGCAGGGCATGCTCGAGCAGCTTGAAGCAGGTGTTTGAATCCGGTATCTGCTCAGTGGATACCACATCTGCTGCGTTGTCGGGAGCTCGAAGTACGGGAAGTACGCCTTCGCCCCCTCCGCCTTGCATCTGCAGCACCCCCTGAGCAGATACCTTAGTAGAATAAGTCCATGCTTTTCATCACCTTTTTGCTGTGTAGTCCCATGGGTCAGGTGCTGCCCATAATCAGGTGGGTATTCAGCAGGTGAAGTATCAGGAAAGATGCCAGTGTCAGAAAAACTGCTGTAAACAGCAGATCAAGGATAATTGAGGGCCTGAAACGACCCCTTTCTATATCCTTTTCCGTCCTGACATACCGGATGGCAGCAAGAATTCCCGTCATGCATCCAAGAACAACAATGCTCAGCCCCATGATATCTGACATCATGCTCACTGTCTGTGGATTGACTACCTGGTTCAGTATGTATTTTTGAGTAAAGATGCTGAACTTGTCTACAACCAGGCCGAATGCCATAATTGCAACGGCAGTCCTTATCCATGCAAGAAATGTCCGTTCATTGGCTAAATGAACACGCCTGTCTCTTATGTGACTCTGGCGCTGTTCTTCTGTGAGTTGTCTGTGTCTGCGAAAAAACATGATGTTTTACAGTCAGGTTATGGCGACTGCAGTAGATACCTGTCAGGTCCTCTTGTGGCAGAAGAGGCAGCGGTATTTGGGTGGATGACCCTGGGGAAGGGGGCTTTGTCCGTCAGGATTGTGGCATGTGGTGCAGAATTTTTCTGCTTCCTTTTTGTGCATGGGGAAAAATTTTTCGTGAATTTCGTCATGAGGCAGTTTTACTGTGGTTTCAGGCGGCGCTGCCAGCAGAAAGAGGATTATTCCTGCTCCGACTGCAAGGAAAAGTATATTGTACAGCAATACATTGCGTTTTTTGGCGTTTGTATTCTCATCAGTCATTTTAAAGTAGACCTGTGATTTTTTGCATGGTGGTTTGCCAGACGGCTTGACCGCGTTTTTGATAATCTCTGATTATTCAGTATAAGGGCTGCCATAAAAAAATGTAACAATTACACCGGATTATTGTTCATCTCCAATGCAATAGAACAGACGCACAGCTTTGTAGTGTAACTGTTTTTGCAACACAGGAAATGGTGAAAAAGATCCGTAACACTCAATTCATGGCTTAAGTATTGTTGCACTTATTTCATGGCAGTCCATAGGGCAATAGCAAGGTTTTAGAGCGTCAGCAGGGAAAACGGTGCTATTGCCATGCACTCAAACAGGAATTTTGAATACTTTCTGGAAGTTAACAGTAATTTATGGCTTGTCGCAAGTTTTTAGTAAACTCCGGACAGAATATTTCGCAGGGAACCCTTTTTTTATCGCTGCCGATAGAATTGTCTATGGGCCTCAGTGGCAGAGAATATCGCATGAATTGAGCAATCACACTTTATTGC
>WFRQ01000209.1 GCA_015486425.1 Deltaproteobacteria bacterium
CAGTTCAATCTGACCCTAGGTATAATGTGTCCGGTCAGTACCGCATGGATATGTACGGAAATGATGATTTCAAAACAGAAACCATGATAGCATACGAACTTGGTTACCGTATTATGCCTGATGAGAGGCTTTCGCTGGATTTTGCCGCGTTTTTAAATGATTATGACGATTTGAGAACGGTAAACCATGTTTCGACTTCAGTGATTCGGGATATCATTCCTCCTTCAACTTTTATTGTTGATATCCAGGATAATTACCAGTTCCAGAATCACCAGTCAGGACGTACATACGGTGTGGAAATTGCGGCTACTCTTAAACCCTTGAGGTGGTGGACCATCTATTCCACTTACTCATGGCTGAATTATAATCTTGGGTATGATTCAGGTACAGACAACTCCTGGCCCAGTGCCGCGGAGTGGAGCCCGAGACAGCAGTTTACTGTGCGAAGTTATATGGACCTTCCCTATAACCTGGAATTTGACACCGCTGCCTACTATTCTGACGGCCTTGACGGCTATGATGTGCCTGCATATACCAGGCTTGATCTGCGTCTTGGCTGGAAGCCGGTGGAATCAGTGGATTTAAGCCTGATGATGGAAAATCTTCTTGATAACCAGCATCCTGAATTTGGTGGGCGCTACGAAGCCATAATCCCTACCGAGGTGCCGAGAAGTTTTTACGGCAAGGTCACCATCAGGTTTTAAACAGGTGGGGATGTAGATTCCGTGGCTGATATCTGCTGGAACAGAAAGCGTATTAAGGAGTGCACCGGTGAGAGACATTATCTGTTTCTTCTGTTCGCTGTGCTGCTCTCTTTTTTACTGGTATTTCCTGGAAGCCCGGAACTGTCACTGGCTGATGACAGGGTGCCGGAAGAGTATCAGATCAAGGCAGCCTTTATCCCCAATTTTGTCCGTTTTGTAACATGGCCCCATGATTGTGCCCAAAAGAGTCCCTTTGTATTTCTTGTGCTTGGTGATAATCCGTTTGGTCCCTCACTTGAACCTGTAAACCGTATGGAGTTCGAGGGATGCCCTGCATCAGTTGAATACAGATCAGAGTGGAAAGGTGAACTGGAAAATGTTCGGGTGCTGTTCATAAGTCATTCATTAAAGGAGAATTTCAGCAGTGTGCTGAATGCAGTTAAAGGCCTGCCTATCCTTACAGTCAGTGATATCAACGGGTTTGCAGCGGCAGGTGGGATGATAGAATTTACCAGCAGGGAAGGGTCCATACACTTCATTATTAACCTCAGGGCTGTCAGGGATGCCCATCTTGATATGAATTTTCAACTTCTTCAGCTTGCTGACAGGGTGATGGATAAATGATTCTTCTGCCTCGCAAAATGAAATCCATCAGGGCAAAGCTGAACCTTATCATCATAACAGTCAGTTTCATCACCATTATATCGCTTGCCGCTGTTACCTGCCTGGTAGTGTATAAAATAGTAAGGCAGCAGATGCTTGATGATGCAAGGGCACTTGCTGGAATAGTGGCATATAATTCAAGGGCCGCGTTGATTTTCAAGGACAGGAAGGGCATGGACAATGTCCTTGCCTCTCTTGGCACAAACAGGGAGATCATGCATGCGGTTGTCTATGACAGCAGCGGGGTGCCTTTTGCAGTTTTTTCCAGTCCTGATGCCGAAAAGAGAGACGCAAAATGGGAGCCGGTGGCCCGGCTCAAACTGCAGCAGCGTAATAACAGGTTCAGCAGGGACAGGCTTACTGTCATAGAGCCTGTTTTAATGGAACAGAATCAGATTGGTACCATTCAGCTTGAAATAAGCCTGGATCACCTGATTCAGTCCCTTAACTGGGTTCTCGGAGCAGTTGGGATCGCTGTAGTCTGTGTCTCTCTTCTTGCCCTTATTCTGTCTGAATTTATGCAGAAGATCATATCAGTGCCAATCAGGGATATGGCAGATGTGATGCTCAAGGTATCAAAAGACAGGGATTACAGTCGCAGGATTACCAAACGTTCAAATGATGAGATAGGCCTGCTTGCAGAGAGTTTTAATGAGATGCTGAGGGAAGTTGAGGCCCGTGACATACATCTTGAGGAGATGGTGAATGAGCGTACTGAGGCGCTTACAGCGGCTGTTGATAAGGCATACCGGCTTGCGCATGAGGCTGAAAAGGCCAACCGTGCCAAAAGCCGATTTCTTGCCAATATGAGTCATGAACTCAGGACCCCGCTTAACGCTGTGATAGGCATGGCTCAGCTTGCCCTTGACTCTGCACTGACCCCTGAGCAGGCCCGTTACATCAGGTCTGTTCAGTCTGCAGGCAACACCCTTCTTGCCATCATTAATGATATCCTGGATTTTTCAAAGATAGAGTCCGGGGAGCTTAATCTCGATGTGCATGCGTTCAATATCAGGGAGTTATGTGAAGAGGTTGCCGTGATAGTTGCACAGGCGGTGCCTGATAACAAAATTGATATAATCTGCCATGTAGGGCGTGATGTTCCTGAACATCTCCTTGGAGACTCTCACAAACTCAGGCAGGTACTCCTTAACCTGCTTGGCAATGCTGCAAAGTTTACAGAAGAGGGATGGGCTGTCCTTGACTGTTCGGTGGTGCAGCAGCAGAACCATCATGATGACAGTACGGTTCCACAGCAGAGTGTCAGGCTGTTATTCAGGGTTGTTGATACCGGGATTGGTCTTGGCAGGGAACAGATTAAGAGCATTTTTGATGCATTTTCACAGGCCGACAGTTCAATGACAAGAAAATATGGTGGCACAGGCCTTGGATTGAGTATTTCAAGCAGGCTCGTGGAATTTATGGGCGGCCATATAGACGTTACAAGTGAGCCTGGAAGAGGCACGCAGTTTTCATTTGATCTGATGCTGGATATTGACGCATCTGCCGTATCCCAGGCCATGGATAAGGCCCTTGATGAAACAATGGAAATGCTGAAAAGAATCGCAGAAAACACTGTTATAACCGTGGCAGACAGTAACCCGTGGGGCAGGAAAGCCATTGCGGATATGGCAGGCCTGGCTGGTTTCAGGGTGATGGAGGCGGACACTCTTGACAGACTTTCCATTGTTATGTCCATGCTGGAAAAAAATGATAATCACCTGATAATAATGCATGAGGATATGGCATGTGTTGAAATGGCGGTTGTGTTTGATAGGGCTGCGGCCACAGAAC
>WFRQ01000210.1 GCA_015486425.1 Deltaproteobacteria bacterium
CCATTGATGGAAACAGCAACAGCTCAGCTCCCGTGATGAGCGACTCCTGAACCTGCCGCAGTTATTGTTTGCGAAAAAAATCCATTATGAAAAAGAGTTGGGTTGAGCGACTGCCGAATTTGCTGCAAATTCTCCTGATCTGATTACAGGGTGCTGAAGATACAAGACGGAGGATGCGCAGCACTTCCTGTACTTCAAGCGTCTGACAACGCCGTAGATGCGGTACCATGTGAGCAGATACTGACCTTTGACTCGCGCGAATGCCATTCCCGGCACACAAGGAGCGGATTAATGTCTGAAAAGAACAGTATTATACTGGAAGAACCAGGTTTTTATCGCATCATTGCCCTTCAGAAACTCCGTCACACTCCTGGAGTCCATTTTGACTGCCTGCCAATTGACATGCTCCCACGGATTGATGCCATTGATCGCGTAATACATGAGAGTAATGCCATATCTCCAGGGCCGGTTGAGGGGGTTAAACGTCCCTGGTACATGCATCCGGCCCAGGACGACAATCTTATGGTGCTGTACGGTACTCGTCTTGTGGAAATCTACTCTGTGGAGCATGGACGGGTGGAGAGTTTTGAAATCACGCCTGAAAAAGTAAGCAGGCAGGGTGAGACCGTCCATGACGGCGCTGCCATGCTGGTATGGCCTCGCAGGGTGTTTCACAGGATACAGAGCACGGAAAACGGATCCGCGTCCATAAATTTTGCAGTGCATTATCCTGGAATGGACATCAGGACCAACTTTAATATCTATGATCTTGATACAGAAACCGGAGAATTCAGAGTTATCCGGGAAGGTTTCAGGGATCAGTTCTAAGGGACAGCCCCAAAGGTATAACATGCCCAACAGACTTGCATCTGAAACATCGCCATATCTTCAGCAGCACGCGGACAATCCAGTTGACTGGTATCCGTGGTGTGATGAGGCATTTGAAAGAGCTCGCAGCCGCAACCTCCCCATCTTTCTCTCTATTGGCTACAGCGCGTGTCACTGGTGCCATGTCATGGAGAGGGCAGTGTTTGAAGACGCGGATATTGCGGAATTTCTCAACAGGCATATGGTGTGTATCAAGGTTGACCGTGAGGAGCGACCTGATATTGACCGCCATTTTCAGGAGGTCTTTCAGGTAATGAACCGCAGGGCCGGGGGCTGGCCCCTGTCCATTTTCCTGACTCCCTCCATGAAGCCTGTTTACGCAGCCACCTATGTGCCGCCTCGCAGCAGCCGGGGGATGACCGGTTTTCTTGATCTTATACGCATCATTCATGATGCGTGGAGAAACAGAGCACAGACACTGGAAACCGGCGGCTCTCAGGTGCTTGAATATATTGAGGCTGTTCAGAAGGAACAGGCCGGGCACTCTGAACAGGTTCCGGAAAATATTGCAAAACGTTTTCTTGATCAGGCTGTATCCCTCTATGATTCCAATAACGGGGGATTCTCACAGGCGCCCAAATTTCCTTCAACATCCATCATAAATCTGCTTCTGACCATTGATACGTTACACCACAGTCACAGGGCCCGGGATATGGCGCTTCATACCCTGACCTGCATGGCAGCAGGAGGCCTGCATGACCTGGTTGACGGTGGCTTCTGCCGCTACAGCGTGGATAACCAGTGGCTGATTCCGCATTTTGAAAAGATGACATGTGACAATGCCCTGCTATGCGAAAGTTATCTCATGGCATGGCATCTGACAGGAGAGGGGTTTTTCCTGGATACTGCTGTCAGCATTGCGCAGTTCATGTTTGAAAAGATGCAGGGAAATAGTCTGTTTTTTTCTTCAAGTGATGCAGACAGTGAAGGCACAGAGGGCCGCTATTTTGTTTACTCATACCAGGAGGTAATTAATGCCCTTGTGGAGAAGGGAGGGTTCGATTTGCGGCTGGCACGTGAAGCTGCTGCCAGACTTTCCATCACAGAGAGTGGAAATTTCGAGGGGAAAAATATTGTGCGGCTTCAAGGCAAGGGGCAGCCGGAATGGTATAAACAGGTCATGCATGTGCTGCGTGAGATAAGGAAGGAACGG
>WFRQ01000211.1 GCA_015486425.1 Deltaproteobacteria bacterium
CTGATTCCTCTGCTGTGCAGAAGCTCAAGCTGATCAACAAAGTATTCAGGAGAGTGGAAACGCACCCTTCGTTTCCAGAAGGTCGGGGAGCCGCAGAAGGTGCAGTTATAGGGGCAGCCCCTTGATGATACCACATGCTGAAAGGAAAAATATCGCGCCGGGTTGGGAAGGGAGTCAATATCCTGCATGAATTCCCTGGCAGGGTTGCAGACTACCCTGCCATTGCGGCGCAGCACAAGCCCACTGACATGGTCAGGAGATTTTTCATTCTGCAGGCATTCCACAAGTTCGAGAAATGTCTGCTCCCCTTCACCTTTTATGATGAAGTCGATTTCAGGGAAATTATCCATCAGATGGCGCCACAGGAAAGTTGCCCCAGGACCTCCGAATACTATCCTTGTGTCAGGCAGCAGTTCCTTTGCTGTGCGGGCAATATCAATGCCTCCCCAGCGGTTTGCGTGCAGTATTGATAGGCCGATAATATCAGGCCTGTGCTGCAGCATGGCCTCCCTGATTTCATGCGGCCTTGACTGGATGTCAAACCAGTTGAGTATTGTGCATTCATGGCCATGTTCCCTGAGCAGAGCGCCAATATAGTAAAGGCCTATGGGCACGACCCTGACGTCATAGTCAGTAATCCTTTCCTCAAGGCAGTATGGATTTATAAGAAAAATTTTCATTCCGGTTTCATTCTGCCCCCCCCTCAAGGATGAATTCCCATAACGGAAAATCGCCTTTCACACAACATTTTTTTCCTGACCCGTATCTGCTCAGGGGGTGCTGCAGATGCAAGGCGGAGGGGGCGCAGGCGTACTTCCCGTACTTCGAGCCCTTGACAACGCAGCAGATGCGGTACCGAGCAGATACCCTGTTTCCATCAAACGCCGCAGACAGGCCGCAGGGAGGATTAATGAATGACCATGCATAAAAACATCATCTGCCCTCAGCACCATGTTATGGCTGAGGCGCCCCTGTTAAGCTGGTCTGAGCCTTAAAATAAGGAGATATATACACCTCTCATGCCACTTTTCCTACTATTTTTACCAGAATTGTACAGTCTTGAGAATTACGGAGATTATGCATATTGCTCAACAAGTATCTTGACACAGGAAGTCAAGTAATCTATAGATACAGGGACTTCTGAATGGTCATTCAGCTACATAGCACACTTGTGTGATTTTTATGCACACAGGCAGCGCAGGACGAAAAACGGCCGGAAGGGTGACGGCGTGTGTCTCGTCTGTTGTCGGGCCTTCAGATGGGTATGCAGCCCCCGCTGCTGTACGAGGGAGGAGCGGAGGAGCTTTTTTACATTGAGGAGGCGTCCGTGGGGAGTGAAACCAAGAAACTTCTGAATCTTCTTGAGCAGAAAAAGGGCAAAGTTGTAGAGGAGTGGATAGAAAGAATCCACCACACATATCCTGAGGAGACAGCCAGTTTCCTTGAGGAAGAGAAGAACGAGTTTGCCAATCCTATTGGTGCGTCTATTCAGCAGAGCGTGTGGCCGCTCTATGACGAAATCATCTCAGGCCACGATTCTGACAACCTATATAAATGCCTGGATTACCTTATCCGTGTCCGTGCAGTGCAGGATTTCACGCCTACAGCCGCTGTTTCCGTGGTCTCTTTCTTGAAGGATATCATGCGGGAGGAGCTTCTCGAGACCATTGAGAAACAGGGACTGTTTCGTGAATACCTTGCTCTGGAAACCAGGATAGACAATGCCATTATGGCAGCGTTCGATATCTTCATGAAGTGCAGGGAGAGGGTATGGGAGATCAGGCATAATGATATTACACAGCGTCCCTTCATTCTTTCAGGGGGCATGTGCGCTTCCTACATGCTCAGGCGTGGAAAGAAGCATCTGGAAAAAATGAAGTGTGGCAAGAACCCAAGTCTAAACTGAAGAGAGGTATGAGGTAATGGGCATCATTGTATCCCTAGGAGCAGTTTTGGCGATTATGGTAGTAGCATGGATCGGAGGCTCCATATCGGGCCTTCAACCCATCTTCGGGGTTCTGGTTCCCTACGCTGCCTTTGCGGTTTTCCTCATAGGATTCTGCAAAAAGGTAATGTACTGGGCCAAATCTCCGGTGCCGTTCCGGATCCCGACTACCGCTGGACAGGAAGTTTCACTTCCTTGGATCAAGTCGGCCAAGCTGGATAACCCCAGCACAACAGCCGGCGTAATAGGGCGTATGTTCCTGGAAATTTTTTGTTTTCGTTCCCTTTTCAGGAATACCAGGGCGGACCTGAGATCAGGTTTCCTGTATTACAGTCCGTCCAAGTGGCTGTGGCTGTTTGCCATAGGTTTCCACTATGCATTTCTTATTATTGCCCTGAGGCATCTCAGGCTCTTTGTTCAACCCATCCCTGGATTCATTGAAACCCTGGACGCGGTGGATGGTATGTTCCAGATAGGCATTCCGCCTATCTATCTCACTGACCTCCTCTTTATTGGAGCCGTTACAGCCCTCTTCTGCAGGCGTCTGTTTCTTTCAAAGGTCAGGTTCATATCCCTTCCCGCAGACTACTTCCCACTGTTCCTGCTGCTTGGTATCGGTATCACTGGTCTGCTCATGAGGTTTGTTTTCAGGGTGGACATTGTTTCAGTTAAGGCACTGGCCAATGGACTGGCAAGCCTGCATCCCACGGTTCCTGACAACATCGGCTCAATCTTCTTCATCCATGTGGCCCTGGTAAGCACACTGTTCGCATACTTCCCGTTCAGCAAGCTCATGCACATGGGCGGGGTATTCATGAGCCCTACAAGGAACCTGGCCAACACCAACCGGATGAAGCGTCATGTGAATCCCTGGTGGACGCCGCCAAAATTCCACAGCTATGCGGAATATGAAGATATGTACAGGGATCTTATGAAGGAAGCTGGCTTACCACTTGAAAGGGAGTAAGGATTGATATCATGGCAAATGAATTAACACCTCAAGAAATGCTGCGGATAGATCTCAGTCCTCCCACGCAGGACTGGATGGATATCCCGGTGGAGATCAAACCGGGAATATACTGTTATCCCGCCAAGCCGGAGAAGCTGGAAATAGTGGGGATGCCCAATCCCCACAAGTGGAGCCCGGTTGATGAGGACTGGAACCTTCCTGAAAACTGGAAGGAGACATTTCTCGAAGGTATGCGGGAACGACTGAACAAGCATCGTACTTTCAAGATTTTCATGGACATCTGTGTAAGGTGCGGCGCATGTGCTGATAAGTGTCACTTCTTCCTGGGCTCTGGCGATCCCAAGAACATGCCTGTAGTCAGAGGTGAACTCATAAGGTCTGTGTACCGTGGCGAGTTTACAAAGGCAGGTCAGATTCTGGGCCGTCTTGCAGGAGGCAGAAAACTCACAGAGGACGTACTCAAGGAAATATGGACTTATATGTTCCAGTGTACTGAGTGTCGCCGCTGTTCGCTGTTCTGCCCCTACGGCATTGACACTGCAGAAATAACAATAATAGGGCGTGAGCTTCTGAACCTTCTTGGCCTCAACATCAACTGGATTCAGGAGCCGGTTGCAAACTGTTACGAGACAGGCAATCACCTTGGTCTCCTGCCCCATACATTCATGCAGAACATCGAGTTTCTCTGCATGGATATCGAGGAATTCGTAGGCATAAAGATCGAGCCCTCCTTTAACAGGAAGGGAGCGGAGATACTGTTTGTAACACCTTCCGGTGATGTTTTTGCAGAGCCTGGTATTTTCACCCTCATGGGATATCTCATGATTTTCGATCATATCGGGCTTGATTATACCTGGAGCACATACGCCAGTGAGGGCGGTAACTTCGGTTTCTTCACATCGCTTGAAATGGCACAGAGACTCAATGCCAAGATGTATCACGAGGCAGAGAGACTTGGCGTAAAGTGGATTCTTGGTGGTGAGTGTGGTCACATGTGGCGTGTTGTCCATCAGTACATGAATACATTCAACAAGCCTCTTCCCACTCTCGAAGAACCGGTATCTCCTATTACAGGCACCAAGTTCGAGAATGCCAAATCACTGAAGAGGGTCCACATGGCTGAGTTTAGCGCTGACCGCATCAAGCACGGCAAGCTCAACCTGGACCCAAGCAGGAATGATCACTACAAGGTCACCTTCCATGATTCATGCAACCCGTCAAGGGGCATGGGTCTGCTGGAGGAGCCTCGCTATATAATTAATAACGTATGTAATCACTTCTACGAGATGCCTGAAAATACCATCCGTGAGCAGACATTCTGCTGCGGCAGTGGTTCAGGCCTGAACGCAGGCGAGAACATGGAGCTCAGGCTTCGCGGCGGGCTCCCAAGGGCCAATGCAGCCAAGTATGTCCATGAGAAGTATGGTGTGAACATGCTTGCAAATGTATGCGCCATTGACAGGGCCGTGCTGCCTGCATCAACCGAGTACTGGTGTCCTGAGGTGAATGTCGCCGGTGTTTCAGAACTGGTGGCAAACGCCCTGATAATGGAGGGTGAAGGTCCCCGCACCATGAACCTCAGGGGCGAGGAGATACCCGGTA
>WFRQ01000212.1 GCA_015486425.1 Deltaproteobacteria bacterium
ACATTGATCTTTCATGCGGCATGCAACACTATGAATGACCAATAGTGAATATAGTGGTACATAGATTGAGCGATTGTTCGGATTTGCTGCATATTCGCGAAAACGTAAAAAAACAAATACCATTCAGGAATCCAGGCACAAAACACTGAACAGTTACACATTGAGGTATGGTCTGAACTTATACGCCAATTTTCATGAAACCTGCAAAAATCATACTGTATTTTATATATCTCGGGGTTACCTGCCTTATTCTAATGGAAATAGCGGTGAGGATATGGGGCTATTCGCAACACTATATTTATGACCCCATATATAAACCCTGCCCTGAGTGCAAAAATATCCCGTTTGTTCACAAGACCTGTCTGGAAAATGCCAAAGCTAGGGGATTGGCAGTAATAAATACTGACTCCATCGGCCTGCGGTCAGCAGTCTCTTGTACCAAATATCAGCCACATCAGCCTGGAGAGTTAAGAATTGCCATAACCGGAGATTCTGTAACCTTTGGGGAAGGCATACCTGAAACATCCAATACCTATGCGGCTGAACTTGAAAAAATACTGAGGCAGCGATTGGGTAACAAGGTCATGGTATTCAATTTCGGTGTCTCTGCGTACAGCGTCAGAGAGATGGCAGCAACAGCAGCATGCCGTATACCACAAATCGAGCCCGACATAATGATAATGGCCATAATACCAGAGGACTTTAATCTGAACCGTACAGGCACCGTGGACAGATGGGGTTATACTGTTCATACCGATGCTGACGGAATTGCCGGCAGGGATTCACCTGTAAAAAAAATTTTGCGAAATATCCACATCACCTACCTGCTCAGAGACCTTTATTACAGGTATCATCAGACAAAGAGCCCGGAAGACAATGTAATAACGCCATCTCCTGAAGCTTATTCTTATATTCTCAGATTCAGGGAAGCCGCAATTCAAAATGGTGCAAAACCCTTGCTATTGCTCATCGGTTCACTGGGGCACCGATTTTCTGAAAAATTTAAAAAACAACTTGGTTCGGACAAAATTATTTATCTTGACCTTTCAGACATTGCTGAACAATTCAGCCCCGAAAAATATATGGCAAGTCCATTTGACCCACACCCGTCTCCAGCAGTTCACCAAATGATTGCCAGGAAGACTGCAGCATTTATTGTTCACCAGTTAACGGCGAGTCCAGATTATAATTGAGGTCTAAGAAAGACGGCACGCCAGTGCATCAATAGTCAAAAAAACAGCAGGATAAAAATCTAATGAACGTTTTATGCGTATATTCACTGACTACTTACTCTCTTAAAAAAGAGCTGTACAGCCCTGGAGATATTCCCTTTGGCATTTCCTACATAGCCACCGTACTGAAGCAGGCTGGGCATAATGTGAAGCTGGTGGTTATAACACCCACCACAAAACTTGAAGAAAAATTTACCAATATCTTCAAAAATTTTCCGCCTGACCTGGTATGCCTCACATCTGTATCAAGCCAGATGCCCCTGATAAGAAAAACCGGAGACGCAATAAGGAAAACCGCGCCGGATACTTTCATAATCATGGGCGGAGTACACCCCACACTTAACCCCGACGACGTGATATCAACCGACTTTGTGGATGCAGTATGCGTGGGAGAAGGGGAAGATGCGGTAATTGAACTCTCAGAGCAGTTGCAGTCCGGGATGAAACCCTCTGGAATTGGAAACCTGTGGATAAAAAACCGTTCCACAGGAGAAATAGAAAAAAACCCCCAGAGGCCCTTCAGAAAAGACCTTGACTCACTGCCATTTATCGACAGAGAGATGTGGGAACCCTATATCTCAAACAAGAAAGATGTGCTCTATACGGTCCTTGCAGGCAGGGGCTGTCCCAACAGATGCACCTACTGCTCAAACCATGCACTGGCCAGGGTTGCAAAGGGCAAGTATGTTCGCTTCCGCTCTCCTGATAACATCATTGAAGAGATAAGGCAGCTTGTTGAACATGACCCTGGTGTTGAGACGGTCTTCTTTGAAATAGAAACACTTGGAGCCAGCCTGAACTACACATATGAACTGCTGTCAAAAGTGGCAGAGTTCAACAGGACACTTGAAAAACCGCTGAAATTCGGCACCAACCTGGCACTGAATGCCCAGATCAAACACAATGAACGTCTGCTGAAGGCATTCAAAGAGGCAAATCTCGTTTTTTTCAGAATAGGCCTTGAATCCGGTTCTGAAAGGATACGCAGGGAGGTACTGAACCGCCCGAGGTACTATAACCATGACCTCATAGAATTCTGCCACATGGCCAGACAGTTTGACATCAAATATACAATTAATATCCTGATCGGACTTCCAGGGGAGACACCGGAGGATTTCAGGGAGACCATCAGGGTAACACGGAAATGTAAACCCACCTTCGGCGTTGCAGTTAACATCTTTTATCCATACCCAGGAACACGCCTTCACCAAATCTGCGCGGAGCAGAACCTCATAACTGAGAAGGCCGACAAAACCGTATCCGAACGTACCGGTACTATTTTGTATATGCCCTACTTTCCACCATGGCAGATCAAGAAGGAATTTATCCTGTTCTATTTCAAGATCCACAGAGGCATGAAGCCATGGAGTGACATTGCCGCCAAAACCTTACGTTACACCGTGGACGCCTTTCCTGGTATTAAACGTGCCATCTCGGGACTTGTACATCTTACTACCATTTTCAGCAGGAATCATTCCTGAAAAATCCCTGTCAGAAAAGGGAAAGTTTAAGCCGACACTTCTACAAAAATACAACTGGCATGTCATTCCCTTCCATTGCAAATAATCTGCTGAAAATTTTTTCCAAGGCCCATCCAGCTCGCAAACGAAG
Source organism: Deltaproteobacteria bacterium (assembly GCA_015486425.1). GTDB lineage: Bacteria > Desulfobacterota > Dissulfuribacteria > Dissulfuribacterales > QOAL01 > S144-17. The sequence continues at coordinate 2,844 of WFRQ01000212.1, forward strand.
CGTACTTTCACTCGCGGATCAGATTGTGGCAAGCGGAACCAACTTCCTGACAGGGATGATCATAGCTCGTACCTGCTCTAAAGAAGAATTCGGTATATATGTACTGTTCTTCAATATTATTATGTTCATACTTGACATTCAGACATCACTCATTTCTTCATCCTACATGGTATACAACCAGCGCCTCAAGGGTGAAACGCATGCCGTTTACACAGGCAGTACAATAATTCAGCAACTACTGTTTTCCTTGCTGGTGATTGTAACACTGGGTTCACTCTGGATAGTTTCCCGTGGAAATTTTAAAGACATGGGACTGGAACCGACATTTCATGCGGTGCTGTCGGTAATCGCCTTTCTGATGCTGAGGGAATTCCTCAGAAGGGTCAGTTTCGCTACACTTAAAATGGAGGCTGCTATAATGATTGATGGTTCCGTGGCCTTCCTGCAGTTGTCCGGGCTGGTTATACTGCTTGTCTTCGAAAATATTCGGGCCCATACAGCCTATCTTGTAATGGGCGCTTCCTGTGCTGCAGCTTCCATGACCTGGCTTGTACTAAACCGCCATATCTACAAATTGAAGCTTGAAGGATTCAGGCAAAGCATTAAAAAAAACTGGTCATTTGGAAGCTGGATGTTTGGAAGCACACTGCTATGGGCTGCCAGCATGACACTTTACCCCCTGCTGCTCACCTGGTTTCACGGCACTGCACCCATGGGAATATGGGGCGCATGCTGGGGAGTAATAGCGCTTGCCAATCCTCTTATGATAGGAATTCAAAATTTCCTTGGCCCTGAAATTGTAAAAAACTACACTGATGATGGAATCAGCGGACTGAAATGGCACGTAAAACGCAAAACTTTGATTTTCAGCGCTCTGGTGATGCCAATTGCATTATGCCTCATAGGTTTCGGCCACCTCCTTGTCCCGCTTTTTTACGGAAACAAATACTCCGATACCGGCATAATTGTGCCTCTACTGGCTATTAATCTTATGGTCATGGTAGCATCATATCCTGTTTCCCGTGCATTAATTACACTGGAACAGACCAGAGTCTATTTCATGGCAAACTTCGTTCCGTTGCTTATAACCATATCGTGTGGCATTTTCTTAGTTTACAAATGGGGACCGCTTGGTGTGGCATGGGGCTTGCTTATTGGCACATCAATAACGGCCATGGTTATGGCATGCTGTTTTTACAGGATGACCCGCTTAAGGGCTGTCCAAAAATAAGTTGGATGATGACGCGCTCAGATTTGGGTCAGGCTGAGTTGAACTGATTGAGCAAAACCGCAGGCGTAGCCGGGCTACTTTGCGGATTTTGTGATTGAAGTTCAGCTCAGGATGGTCTGAAGATGAGATGCGAAATCGGGAAGTTATTTTTGGACAGTCCCTTATACAGAATTACGTTCCTGTACAATGGTATTGCCACTATGGCAGAAACTGGACTGCCGCCAGGCCATTAATAGAATTCCGAAGGAATACAAAAACTCGAAAGCCATAACAGACGTATCCACCTTTTAATATTGGACCCACAGGTAAGAACTCAAGATTTCTGATGAATGACATTACTGCCTCTATTGCAATCCCTTCATATAATCGTGCTGATCACCTGGCCAGGACTCTGAAGTGCATGCTGCACCAGACAACCAGCTTTGAATACGAAATTATCGTCATCAATGACGGTTCCACAGACAATACCACAGAAGTAATTAAAAATTTAGTTAAAGACTCTCCAGTGCCACTACGCTGTATCAATGAACAAGGATGCGGCTACACTCATGCATTGAACCGGGCGGTAAAAGAATTCAAAGGCACATGGCTGGCATTCTTTGATGATGACCAGCTTGCAGGCCCCGACTGGCTGCAACAGTTAATGGAGACGGCACTGTCCCAATCAGCCCTCATGGTGGGCGGGCCGGTAATTCTTGATTTACCTGAGGAAGTGCTTGACAGCCTTGGCCCTGTCTGCAGAGATATACTGGGAGAGAGTCCGGATGTAAGAGAACCTGAAAAGTATGCAGGAAAATCACCCTTTCCCTCTGGCGGAAACCGCCTTGTGCACAGGGATGTATTCAATCTCATAGGCACCTTTGATGAAGAAATGCTTACAGGCGGTTGTGACAGGGATTTTCTTCTCAGGGCAATCGACGCCAATATTCCCATGGGCTGGGCGCCAGGAGCGGCTGCAAGACATGTAATATCCAGTGGGAGATTCACCTACAATCATATAAAATGGTACAGCTTGCAGTGGGGTTGTGGTTTTGCCTATATTGACCGAAAACACAGGGGCATTTTTTTCACTGCGGCTGCCTGTGTCGCAAGGCTTGCGCAGGCTGCACTGGTAAACCTGCCGAGACTCGCCATTAACATGGTTTCTGGAAACAGTGCGGCAACCCTTGACACTCAGGCACTGCTGTGGCGGACAGTTGGCTACACGCGGAAAACACTTAATATGCTTGCTCCCGCTCTCTTTCCCCAGAATGCATTCTTCTCACGAGTCGAGTTCAGGCGGTCAAGAAAAAGCACCACGACCAATTAAAAAAATAATAACCGAAGGTATTAAACCATTGGACAAGCAGGAACGTATAAGACATTTTGATGCTGTGGCACCCTTTCGAAAAAAATGGCGCCGCAAGGGCTGTTACTATCACAGGGAGCTTGAAAAATACCTGCGTTATCTCATACCGAGAGACTCATCGGTGCTGGAAATAGGATGCGGGACTGGAGAACTTCTCAATGCTGTCAGACCATCAAGAGGCGTAGGAGTTGATATCAGCCCAGGTATGATCAAGCAGGCATCCCTTAACTTTCCCGAACTGGAATTCAGCGTGGATGATCTCGAAGACCTGCATATTTCAGAAAAATTTGACTATATCATCCTGTCTGAAACCATTGGCCACGTAGATGACATACAGCTTGCTTTCAGACAACTTCACAGGGTGTGCAAACCCCAGACAAGGATTATCGTAATCTACTTTAATTACCTCTGGGCGCCGGTCATCAAGACAGCCGAGGCCCTGGGCATCCGTATGAAACAGTCCCTTATGCACTGGCTGCCCATAGAAGACATACGGAATCTCCTCTACCTCGAAGACTTCGACGTTATAAGAAAGGGATACCGATTTCTTATGCCCGTTTATATTCCCCTGATTTCTGATTTTCTTAACAGGTTCATGGCAAACATGCCCTTTTTCTGGAAACTTGCCCTGACGGAAATCCTCATAGCCAGGCCTGTGGGCGCAAGAAAGGAGCCAGAAGATGTGACGTGCAGTGTAATAATCCCCTGCAGAAACGAAAAAGGAAATATTGAACAGGCAGTGCAGCGCACTCCAGACATGGGCAGGCATACAGAGATAATATTTGTGGAAGGAGGCTCCAGCGACGGCACCTACCAGGAATGCCTCCGGGTACAGGAGGAATATGGTGCAAAAAGGGACATCACGGTAATGGTGCAGGACGGCAGAGGAAAGGGAGATGCTGTACGCAAGGGGTTTGCCGCAGCCAGAAATGATGTGCTCATGATACTTGACGCTGACCTCACGGTACCTCCGGAAGACCTGCCCAAATTCTTTAGCGCCATCTCATCAGGAAAGAGTGAATTTGTAAATGGCTCCAGGCTCGTTTACAGGATGGAAAAGGAGGCAATGCGCTTTCTCAATCTTCTCGGGAACAAATTCTTCAGCAGGGCGTTTACGTATCTTCTTGAACAGAGAATACGCGATACCCTGTGTGGTACAAAGGTGGTATGGAAGGAAGATTATGAAAAAATTGCGGCCGGCAGAAAATATTTTGGTGAAATAGATCCGTTCGGAGACTTTGATCTGCTGTTTGGCGCTGCAAAACTGAACCTCAAAATAGTGGAGGTACCAATCCGCTACCAGGAACGAAAATACGGCACCACCCAGATCAGCCGATTCAGGCATGGCATACTGCTCTTCAAGATGGTCTGGCTTGGCCTGTGGAAAATAAAGTGGATATGAAACTGGTAAACAGGCGTTTAAACATTACAGGAAGAGAACTTTTCCAGCAGATATCGATATGCAACCAAACATGGGCATAAAAATCATTAGAGCTGCGATACAACTTATCCAGCGTCACAACCAAAATATCTTCCGCTTCACCGTTTTCCTTTTCCTGATTGCCGGTTTTGCCTACTCATACTTCAGAGGCAGCAACCTTAACTTTCCAGACGAACGACAGTATTATGCCATTGCTGCCCACATAGCATCAGGGGCGGGGTTCTCCCTTGACAGTGCAAACCCTACAGCGCTGTTTCCACCTATCTATCCTCTGTTCATGGCCATATGCATAAAGGCCGGAGCATCCATACCCATGCTCAGATTTGCAAACTTCATATTTCTGACTGGCTCCCTGCTTGCCATAAGGTCAATACTCAGGCATGAAAATGCCAACGCAGGCATTGGAGTATCCGCGATGCTCATGACAGCCTACGGAGTACTGTTTTACACTGCAGGCACCCTTTACCCCCAGACACTCTACACCTTTGTTCTGCTGCTTCTTGTGCGATGCGCCCTGAACAGAAATGCGGATATCACATGCACTGTCTTTTTCGGGGTACTGTGCGCAGTGCTTATGCTGGTACACTCAACCGGTGTATTCATACCGCCTGTTGCAGGCCTGTGGATAATATTTTCTTCCCCTGACAGGAAGAAGGCCTTTATTAAAGTGTGTGCAAGCGCCCTGGTGGCCGTGGCATGTATGTCCCTGTGGGGAATCAGAAACTACCTGGAATTCCACAGGTTCATTCCACTTACCACGCACGGCGGCGATACCCTGTACATAGGAAACAATCCACACACCTCGCTTTCGGCCTGGTATGACTATATTAACGATGAGTTCTACCAGGAGGCCCGCAGCCTGCCGGAAACCGAACAGAGCCCATACTACCTTAAAAAAACCCTTGAATTCTGGACCACTCAGCCCGGCACGGCACTATCACTTTATTTCAGAAAACTTGCTGAATATTTCAACTATTACAACCACCTGTTTGTCAACACTGAATTCAGCACATTTAAAAAAATTATAATGTTCATTACCTACTATCCTTTGCTGATATGCCTGGTAATACGGCTGCTTTTCATGAAAAAGATTCCTCTGTCATCTGCGGAAAAGCTGCTTGTGACTATCTATATTGCAAGCGCATTGTTCCACGCACTGTTCCTGCCTAGGATACGTTTCAGGCTACCATATGATGTACTGCTGATTACACATATAGGTATTATGTTTTCAATAATGACAGGCCGCAAAAAGATGCGTGCTATCAACGAGGTAATGCCTTAAAGCTGAAGAAAAAACATTTCGACAGAACGATTTTTTTCAGGAAGCTGGAGCTTATGAAAGCAACTTTCTCAGAGCGGAGTTTGGGAACAAGTTGGGGCATATAATTATTTTTATCCGAAAATAGCTCAAAGCTGAAAGCTCAAGGCTCAAAGTAAAAGAAGCTCTAATTTGCTTGTTCCCAAACTCCAGTTTGGGAACTATAAACTGGAAGCTCCTGCTTCCCCTTGTGCTCATACAATGTCACACGTAGCAAGAGCGTATTTTCATTGTTCGTTGTGCCCGTCAGGGAATGGCGGTTACCGTGAAAATAGCTCAAAGCTGAAAGCTCAAGGCTCAAAGTAAAAGAAGCCATGTTTGCTTTCAGCTTCCGACTTTGAGCTTTGAGCTAACTTTCATGTCAGGGGGGTGACAAGCCCCATGTCATGAAAGTTTAGTAGGTAATAGGCAGGTGAAATCCCTCCACACTACTGAGAAAAATTTTACCATTCTCCACTCAAAATGCTGAATTTTATAGACGGCTGCCATGTTCCAGCCCTACATTTTTGAACAAAATTTTGGCATAAAATGTGAAGGGATAATTAGAATCGAATTTTATCTTTTTACGATAATTGTTAAAAAATACTATTCTACACTGCCATATATCCATATATGCAGATACTTACCACCTACAGGAGGAGAACAACTTAATGAAGTGGAATACTAATAAAAAAACTAACCGATCAGCTCAATTGACAGGTCTGATGACAACCATCGCACTTCCAGTTCTATTTTCCATAGCATGCACATTCACCTTTATGGTTGTAACTCCCGGATATGCTTCTGCTGCAACATATTATATTGATGCCACCGGCGGTGATGACAGAAATGACGGCTTGTCAGAAGATAGCGCATGGAAAACAGCAGGATGGATTGGACGTCCAAATGATTTAAAACCAGGGGACACTGTTCTCTTTAAAAAAGGCGAGGTCTGGCACACTAAAACTGTATACATCATGTCATCAGGCACGGAAACAGACCCCATAATAATTGATAGTTATGGGGATGCGTCCACCCCTCCTCTTTTAGATGGAATATATCAAAGTACCATATCCTGGGAAAATGTAAGCGATAACATCTATCGCACAACAGCACCGGCTTGGCCTGCGGATCCGGGTCTTCTTATTTATAACGAGAAAGCCAGGCCAAGCATTCAGACAATTAAGATTGCCAGTCCTGTCGATTTCATAAATCCCGGTGACATATTGATGCAACGTTCACCAGCATATTGCACTTTTGAAGTTACCTCGGTTGACACCTCAAATAATTATATTTCTGGCGTCACCTTTCAAAGGGGTGGCAATTACTGGGCTGCAAATGCTCAATTGGAAGTTATACAGTTAGACCAAGATGGAAACGAGATATCGCCGAGGCCACCAATATATATATCTTCAGATGGTGGCCTGTTCAGTGAAATTTCCGGCCTGACTCGCCCTGGAGACTGGTATTGGAATGAAACAGAGCAGGCATTATATCTATACTCTGAAACAGTACCTGATGAAAACTCGGTTATGGTTGCCGAAGATCGGATGTTTGGGACTGACAAACGGAATGGATTAATAATATCACAGTCCAACTATGTAACCATCAAAAACATTGACTTCAACGGTTTCTCAGTGGCAGCCATTTATTCCAATTTTTGCAACGGACTTCGAATAGAAAATTGCAATGTAAAGAATACTGGATACAAC
>WFRQ01000213.1 GCA_015486425.1 Deltaproteobacteria bacterium
AGCCTCAAAAAGCCACACAGCCTCCACAATAACTAAAAAAGGTGAGACAAACAGGGAATGCTCCCATCCAGGTTCAAGGATTGCGGCCTCTGCCTGACAGCCGTGCTGTTTTACCGTTTCGTTCAACTATCTGGTGAACAGGGACCAGTTTCACCTCCTTCATGAGTTTCGGAAGTTCCCTGTAGAGTACCTGAAGCGTAACCTTCAGCGGGTGGCCGATGGCAATGGCTTTTCCCCTGCGGTGCGCCTCTTTTGACAGGCGGGCAATCTCGTGTCTTATGGCCTTTGCGTCCTGGGTGTGGTCCAGAAATACCACGCGCTGGCCAGCCGGTATGCCCATTCGTCTTGCAATACTGAAGGCCCTGGTTTTGGCTGATGTCCTGCTGTCCACAAAGAACATGTGTCTTCGTCTTATTTCGCTCAGCACTATCTCCATGGCCTTTTCATTTTCCGTGTATTTTGACCCCATGTGGTTATTTACACCTGTGGCTCCCGGCACTGCGTCAAGGTCTTTTTTAAGTGTTTCAATGGTGGTGTTAAAGTCCATGTCTATGCGAAGAACTCCGGGACCAGGGTCAATTGCGCCGTTTTTCGGCTCAAGCGGGAGGTGCACCAGCACGTCCCTGCCCAGTGCAGACGCCTTTTTCGCGAGTTTTACAGTGTTGGGCGCAAAGGGAAGGAATGCATAGGACAGGGGTGCATCAATCTGGAGAAATGCCTCATCCATGCTGTAGTCATATCCCATGTCATCAATGATGATGGCCGCAAGGGGAAGAGATGGTCCCTGCATGGCAGAAGGGGGAGCTGGCCTGGCGGTAGCTGGTGGAGGAGGAGTTTCCCTTATGGTGCGGCTGTGGAAATCTTCAAATGGAGGGCGTGCAGAGGGAGATATTGTAGCGGGAGCAGGAAGCATGTAGATGAGCGCAAGCAGCGCCCCGCAAAGTGACAGTGCTATGGCAGCAGGCATGAAGCCCCTGTATTTTGAGTTTTTTACCTTTTTTGAACGTTTCACCACTGCCCCCTGCATCTCTCATATTTTCCGCTCCCCCAAGTTGCCGAATGCAGGTCGTCTGGAAACTGTCTCTGTCCAGAAATAACCTGGCTTAAGGGGTGGCTAAACTCGTTCATAGACTCCGGTTTGGGTACGGGATATCCTAAGAATATCAAACCTGAATTGAGCGTTTCAAAATGTGGAAAATTATTTTTTCAATAAAATTAAAAGGAGTTACATCGATTATAGCTTTCCAATTTTGAAACCCTTCGGGATTGCCGTCTTCACTGCATCTCCTTTGTCATCGGCCCCCCCATATAGCGCACACTATAATGGGAATTCCTCTCTCGCGGATATGCAGCAAATCCTAACAATCGCTCAAATCAGGTCAAAGGCGCATGGTAAAATCGGAAATCAGGAAGTTGTTTTTTGACAGCCCCTTAATCCCTGTCAAGCTCCTGTCGTATGGCGTACCCGAGCCTGGCAAGCGTATAGGGTTTTCTGATAAATATCCCTGCTCCCAGCTCCTGGGTGCGTTTTACATCTTCTGTTTCAGAGAAACCGCTTGCAATAACTGCACGCTGCTCTGGATGGATACTTATGATATTTTCATAGGTCTGCCTGCCGTTCATGCCTGGGTCCATAATCATGTCCAGAAGCAGGAGATCAACTGAATTTTTCCTGAGATATTCGAGAGCCTCGTCACCTCCTGATACAGCGCTGGCCCTGTATCCAAGTCTGCCAAGAAGGGCGCAGGCAATATCACGCTGTGCAGGTTCATCATCTATAACCAGGACAGACTCCCCCCTTCCTTCAGGAATTTCCTGTGAACTATCAGCAGCGGTAAGTGCTGCTTCGTGCCTTGAAGCAGGAAAATAGAGGTCAAAGCAGGTCCCGTCAGGGCCTGTCTTCACGTCAATGTATCCGTTATGGTCCTGTACGGTATTCCATACTACAGCCAGCCCAAGGCCCGTGCCGCTTCTTCCCATTACCTTTTTTGTATAGAAGGGCTCAAAGATATGCTCAAGGTCTTGTTCAGCTATGCCTTTTCCCGTGTCCCTGACAGAAAGTACCGTATATTCACCCTGTCGCACATTGTCATATCCTTTAAGGGGTTTGTCAATATAACGGTTTTCGGTTGAGATGGTAATGCGGCCCTGCCTTCCCGTTGCTTCAATGGCATTCATGGTCAGGTTGAGTATGCATTTTCTGATATGTATTGGTGAGCAGTCAATGGGAAGCAGGTCATCTGAAAGATTCTGGTCAAGGATTATCCCGGATTGCGAGGCAAGGGGATGCCTGATCTCAGGGGTCGCCATGTATTCCCTTATTATGGTGTTAAGGCAGGCAGATTCCTTGATTGCCGCAGCTCCTCGTGCAACAGTGAGCAGGTCGGCCACTACATCCGCAGCCCTCTGCCCGGCATCCTGTATTATATTCAGAGGGCGTCTCAGGGGGCTGTCCTCTGGCAGATCCAGGAGCATCAGTTCAGGGTAGCTCAGTATGCCCGAAAGGATATTGTTCAGATCATGGGCCACACCTCCTGCCATCATTCCTATTGCTTCCATCTTCTGCGATCTCTGGTGCTGGGCCCGCATGATGGCCTTTTCTTTTTCGTGTTTTCTGGCCTCCTGCTCCTCACGCCTCTTTTCCGTGATGTCTCTGAAAACTATGACCGTGCCCCTGATGCTTCTGTCACTGCCCCGCAGCAGGTTTGCGCTGAAAGATATGTCAGGATTGTCATGGCCCTGTCTCGAGACAAGGAGACCTGTACCATGTTCTTCTGAAGAATTTTTCCCCTGCATGATTCTGGCAAGGGCAAGGCTGCTGTTCTTTTCGCCTTCTGTTTCATGGGCCGTTACCCTGAAAACTTCACGCAGCGGCAGCCCCCTGGCCTCATCGCATGTCCAGCCTGTGAACTCTTCAGCCATGCGGTTCATCATGGTTATACGGCAGGCGGTATCCGTGGTTATCACCCCTTCGTTAATGGAGTGCATGGTTACGGCAAGGAGTTCCTTCTCGTCATTAAGGGCCTGCTGTGCGCTTTCAAGCTCCTGAAGAAGTCTGCGTTTTTCTGCAGCCGATCTCAGGCTCATGCGAAGGGACTTGTTGTTTATGGGTTTTTGCAGAAAGTCTGCGGCGCCGAGTTTCATTGCCTCAACTGCAGAGTCAATGTCACCGTGGGCAGTAATAACGATAACCTGGGTGTCAGGGGCCTCATTCCTGAGGATGCGTGTGAGTTCAAGCCCGTCAATGCCCGGCATCTTTATGTCAGTAATCAGTATGTCAATGCCGCCGGGAGTAGTCCTGAATATTTCCAGGGCCTCCATGCCTGATGACGCCGTGGCGATTATGTACGGCTCTTTTCTCATTGCATAGGACAGCAGGCTTGTAACATCCGGTTCATCATCCACCATAAGAACCCTCATAAGAGATTCTTTTTCCCTGTTAATGTACTGTGATGTGTCAGTCCTGATCATATTCTGCATTCATCCCTATTCTGAAACTGCTTCCATGTCCCGGCTCTGAGGATATGTCAATATGAAAGCCGGATTCGGTTACTATGCCATAAACTATTGAAAGCCCCAGTCCGGTTCCCTGATCCGGTTCCTTGGTAGTGAAAAATGGTTCCAGGCATCTCTCTCTTTCGTAGTCTGTCATGCCTGCCCCGTTATCCCGCACCTCAAGAATGACCTGCCTGTTGTCTTTATAGTGGTAAAGCTCAACTGTTATTTCTCTCTGGTATGCTTCATCTGATGCCGATGCCCTTTTATCCACTGCGTGCCGGGCGTTTGAGATAAGGTTTACTACTATCTGCTGAAATTTCTGCGCATCAGTGCGTACCCTGGGAAGTCTTGAAGGGGTTGTTACCTGGAGTTTGATCCCATGCTGCCTGAACTGGGCCTTGAAAAATATCAGGCAGTCTGCAAGGGGTTTCCTGATGTCTATGCATGAGGGCGGAGAGGTATTGTCATGCCTTGCAAAGGTGCGCATGCTGTTTATAATGGAAAAAGCCCTGTCAACCTGCGTGCCTATCTTGTCAGCTATGGGGATTATCTCTTCCATGCTGAAGGTATTATCCCGTATCTCATCAGATATGATTTCAGCAGCGCTCTTCATGATCTGAAGCGGCTGGCCTATTTCGTGCGCTATGCCCGCTGCCAGCTCACCAAGGGCGGCCAGTCTTCCGGCATGTGCAAGCTGGGCCTGTTTTTCCTTGAGTTCCCTTGTACGCTCCATGACTCTTTTTTCAAGTTCCTCATGAGATTTGCGCAGTTGCCTGTTCAGACTTTCAAGCCGTCTGGAATAGTGATTGATATTTCGTATCATGGAGTTGGCTGCCAGAGCGATACGGGATATTTCGTCTCTTCCGCCCGGATTATAGTCAAGCTCCAGTTTCCCCTTTCCCGGAGAGAAGGACTGCATCTCTTCTGCAAGCTGCTGAAGTGGCTCAAGCCTCCGGAACATGTAGCGTATTATAAAAGCAATCAGTACAATATATATCAGGAGGGTGGCAAAGAGATTTCTGTAATAGACAAGCATCATGCGCCTGTAACCCTCCCTTGAGCAGGTAAGTGTAAGAGTGCCGATATCCTGGCCGGTTCCGGGGTCTGTTACAGCCAGGGTCTTTGTGAGGCTGTCCCTGTTTGCAATTTTTACGTCTGCAGTGTCTTTTTTTGAAAATATGTATTCTTTACCGGTAGTGCTGTTTTTGAGAACAACAGAAATAACCCCGCTGTTTCTCAGCAGGTTCTCCCCTGTTTCCTTTATCGCCTCTTCAAATTCGTAACTTAAATTGATACCAAGTGTAGCAAGTGCATCCCTCATTATGGTACTCAGTCTCTCGTCCTCCATGCGTTGATATTGAGACTGGATGAAACGGGTATTGATAAAAGCCAGCATGAGAACAAGGAAAAGCGAGGAGGCTGAGGTGTATATAATCAGCTTGCAGGTGAGGGATTGCCGTCTGAAAGGTAGGGGAAATATTTTCATTTTGAAGAATCAGGTACGTAAATATCTGAAATTCTGATTATGGCAGGCCGCAGGGTGATGCCGCTGCTCTTCAGGGCAGCAAGGTTAAGGACAGGTTTGACCCTGTATCCGATCAACAGTGAAATGTGGGCGCCATTTCGCAGCTTTGCAGGGTCATAGGAAAATATTATTGTGTGACTGTTTTCAAGGTGTTTAAGTGCTGAACGCATAACGGAGTCAGAGGCAGGCAGCAGGTAGTAGATTGTGCTGGGGGAACACGGTTTTCCTGCGAATTTGCGGTATGTTTCTATGTTTACCCTTACTTCCAGGTCTTCCAGCCCGGAGATGTATTTGCTTTCAATGTATTTTTTCAGGTTTCTGGCATAGTACATATCTTTCTTCATGCATAGAACAGAGACTGTTATGTGACCATTTACAAGTTTCTCCCTGAAGTTATAGTCCATAAGTACAGTCTTGGGCACAATATTGGCATGTATCCTGAGCAGGTCATCCTTAAGGCCCGCTGCCCGGGTAACCGCAGCAGTGAGTACCAGAAAAATCAGTACCATTGAGGTTATTGTCTTTGCTGCGGTATTTCTTGCGGTCATTTAAAAATCACAGGAGACTTTGACTATGTAGGTGCGGCCCGGCCTGGGGAAGTCTTTGGGGTAGGTGTGAGGTGGTGCCGGATAGCGGACATTGTCATCAAGGATATTTTTTATGCCTGCGGTGATGCAGGCCTGTCTGAAACGGTAACTCAGGGTTTCGTCAAGCACCACATACCCTGACAGGTCATCACGGCTGTCTCCCTGGGGCCTCGGACGGTCAGATGCAAATCTCAGGTGGGTGGCAGAGGTGATGCCTGAATCAAACGAGTGCGTGAAAACCACATTTCCCAGCCATGAGGCCACATCAGGAAGTTTTCTATTGTCCTGGTCTGTGCCGTAAACGTAGGAAAAGCCCAGGTCAATGTCAGTGTTTTGGGAGAAATCGTGGTGCAGTGTAAACTCCCCGCCTACGAACTGATCTCTTCCTCCCTGTGTATATTTAACTTCGCTGGCATCGTACTGGATCAGATCAGTTATCTGCGACCAGTAAATATTAAAACCCAGGCGGCTGTTGTTCCTGTTGAAAAGTATTCCTATTTCTGCAGTATCAGATTTTTCAGAGGTGAAGTCTGGTTTGCCTTCATATGGGCGGGGCACGTTTATATAGAGTTCAACCCAGGAGGGCACCCTGAAAGACCGGGAATACATTGCCTTGAGATTGATGGCCCTGTTCAGCCTGTAAATGATTCCGAACCGCGGGTTTACGGCATTGTCAATTTCAGAATAGATGTCGTATCGAATGCCAAAGGATAAATCCAGTTTTTCACTGAGATGAAACTGGTCATTAAAGTAAAAAGAACCGATCTGCCTTGATACCCCGGGCTTTATCACGTGATCCGGCATTATGTTTGTCCGGATTCTTACAGGTCCGTAAGCCCGGAATTTGTCATCATGCTCCTCGCTGTTTTCAAACCGTATGCCGCCTTCCATGCTGTGGTTCCGGAGCAGGGTAGATGCAAGGGATATGTCTCCGTAAAACCTGTCCTCGGAGTACCTC
>WFRQ01000214.1 GCA_015486425.1 Deltaproteobacteria bacterium
GTAAACTCCCCCAGTACGATACCAACTGCCCCGGAGAGCCTGCCGCTTTGAAGCAGGTGCGTGAGCATCCTGTCAATTCTGTAAAGCGGCTCGTTTACATCTTCAATAAAAAGTATGCTGCCATCCCAGACAGGCTCCCATGGTGTGCCTGCAAGGTGAGACAGGCAGCAGAGATTTCCCCCGGCAAGCCTTGCCCTTACGCTCTCCCCTTCATACACAATCTGCCGTGCCTCAAGGGCTGGAAAGCTTCCGGTGATAAAACAGTTGAGCAGCGCCTGTCTTGAGGCCCGGGAAGTGTATGGCAGAGTGCAAAGCATGGGGCCATGCACGCTCTTTATTCCCCTTGAATTAAGGGCTGAATGAAGCACTGTCACATCACTGAAGCCTGTAACCACGGGGGATTTTTCAGAAATTTCTGCCCAATTAACCCTGTCAGCCCATCTCAGGATGCCATATCCACCGCGTGCTGCCCATGCAAATGCCGCATCAGACTCCTGCATCAGGGCATTAAATAAAGCTGCCTGGTTCCGATCATGGTCATGCAGCCATGGAAAAGGCTTGCCCTGAACCGGATCCATGTGCTGCAGCAGTTCTATCTGGCCGAATTCCTGCCTGAGAACTGTCATGCCCTGCTGAAGTTTTTCAGTTGATGGAGGGCCTGCAGGGGCAAAAAGCGCTACTTGGCAGCATTGCCTCTGTTTTGCGTTATTATAATCCTGTGACATCAGGTTGACTTTGCATGCTTGATAATTATTGTAAGACCAGTCTGTCACACGTAATTTCACACAATAATTTTATTGATTGGCGATTTTTTATGCAGAAGCTTAATGTGTCTGATAAAAGGGCCGAGCATAATTACAGCAGGCTTCAGAAAACGCAATTTACGTGCAACAGGTAAAATTTACAAAACACTGGATGGTTTGAGTTATGAGTACCAATACAGATTACTATAAAATTCTCGGTGTATCAAAAGAGGCTTCACCGGAAGAGATCAAGAAGGCATACAGAAAACTTGCCATAAAATATCACCCGGACAAAAACAAGGGTGACAAGGCGGCAGAGGAAAAATTCAAGGAGATAAACGAGGCCTACGCAGTCCTCAGCGACCCGGAAAAGAAAAAGCAGTATGACACCTTTGGCTCCAGCGAGTTCCATCGCCGTTACACGCAGGAGGATATATTCAGAAATGCTGATTTCAGCAATATATTCCGTGATCTTGGCATGGGTGGGGACATATTCAGCATGTTCTTCGGAGGCGCTGCCGGAGGCCAGGGAGCACGCACAGGCGGTGTCCACTTTGAAGACCTGTTCAGTGGAGGGTTCCAGCAGGGCGCAGGCCAGGGATGCGGAGGAAGCTGCCATGGTGGTGCAGGGAACCAGTTTTACCAGCCTCAGCCCAGAGGCCAGGATGTAATACTGGATATGACGCTGACACCAAAAGAACTGGTGGATGGCGGCAAAAAGATTATCTCCCTTCAGACAGGCGGAACCCAGGAAAAAATTTCTGTGAATATTCCCAGGGGCATTACCGAAGGGAAAAAGATCAGGGTCTCAGGAAAGGGAACTCCCGGTCCCGGTGGCAGAGGAGACCTGTATCTCAGAATACATGTTGCCGCAGGGCCTGGATTCAGGGTCAAGGGCAGCGATGTGGAAACAGACCTGTTCATCCCGTTTTCAGCAGCATGTCTTGGGACCAAGGCAGAGGTGCCTACTATTGATGGTAAAAACGTAAAGCTGAAAATTCCCGCAGGAACGAGGTGTGGCCAGAAAATGCGCCTTAAGGGCAAGGGCCTTCCCACAACCGCTGGCGGCAGAGGAGATCAGTATGTAAAGGTCATGGTAGATGTGCCTGGCAAACTGAAAAGGGAGCAGAAAAAACTCATAAAGGCTTTGAAAGAGGCCGGGCTTTAAGGGGCTGTCCCTAAGCCTGAACCGTGTTTTTTAAGGCCAAAATCAGTGCAGGGTATTGCACACTTCATTCCAATACATTATAAAGGCGGCACATAAAGCGCCCGTAGCTCAGCCGGATAGAGCGCCGGACTACGAATCCGTAGGTCGGGAGTTCGAATCTCTCCGGGCGCGCCAGTAATATCAAGGGGTTATGGCTTGACCAGCTATAGCCCCTTTTTTTAAGGCGTTTTGTACCATTCCTGTACCACCCTTGGAGATTTGCAGAAAGGAAGCAGGAAAAATTTCGGAATTGCGCCTTTAAAACGACTATCAATCAGCCCGTCCAGATCAGCTTCTTTTGCCATATATTTCAATGTTAATGAACCTGACAGTTTTTTTGTACCAGTTAGAGAATTTGATGAATCGAGACATTATCTACCTCTACCTATTGTTTAATAGTGTAACGAAGTAATTTATGAAGTCTCAAATTCAGTGTACTGTCGGTCAGTTCATGCTGCACATCTCCTGCTTCTATTGTCGATTACGTAACTTCCCATGCAGAAAAAATGCTGCAAGAACTAAGAATTATCACTATGAATAGCAGTAGAAGGGTTTACCCGCCATCCAAACTATGAGGATATCGTGGTGGACAACTGCGAGCTCTACGTTGTGGGAGTGGTGGTGGAGAAGCTTAAGAGGTATTGAGGAAAGATTTTTTTGAAAGGTGTCAAAATAGGCAGTAAAAAGTGCATAACTGTATTTTATAACCTGGGCTATAATAAAAATTAACTTAACTGGAAGACCTTCAGCGTGGAGCAGCTTCAATGAAGACAGTAAAAGATGCCTGTAAGCTTCAGCCAAATGCCCTTGATGTTCGCCTGAGCGATCAGATAGAGCAGCTTGACGAACTCATCAACATGGAAGGCACGGGAGATGCCTTTTTTGAACGCACCTTTATTACCCAGGGCATGCATTCTCTGGTAGAGGAGGGCTTTGCAAGGCTTGCCGGACGTTCAAGTTCTGCCATATTCCACCTTAAACAGGCCATGGGCGGTGGTAAGACGCATCTCCTTGTAGGATTTGGCCTTTTGGCGAA
>WFRQ01000215.1 GCA_015486425.1 Deltaproteobacteria bacterium
CCCTTAACATTTCGCCCGGATGCGTGGGTTTTCGCTCCATAGGCCGATCGTTTGGAATACTCATCAGCTTACCTCATTCAATGATAATCGCATACTTCAACATCATAGGCGTCGCCATCAATGAATCGAAAGCAGATACGCCATTGATCGTTGATGGCGATAGCATACTGTCCCTTACGATCTCCTTTTAGTGCGTGAAGCCGGTTCCCTGGCGGCACACGCAAATCGTCTACCCTCGTTGCCAAATGGACATAATCCAGCTTGCGAGCCGCCCGTTTGGCCACGTCTGGCGGAAACGATTTGCTTTTGCCCTTGATGAACAATTCATGTGTCCGGCGATCGGCAAAGGACTTAATCATACTCAATCGTAATCTGTCACGTGACACTTGTCAAATTGCTTCAATAGCATATCTTTGCGCTAAATTCCACCATGCTCTGGCGGCGGCGACCTACACGAAACGAAGAATTAACTCCAGTTTGAGCACCCCATGGTCTGAAGCTCCAGCTTCATTCCTTTTATACTATCTGCACGCCATAACATCTCCTGTCTGGAAGCAGGAGCTTCCAGGCTTCCGTTCCCAAACTGGAGTTTGGGAACGAACTGAAAATATCTCTTAATATCCTTTTGATTCTGATACTTACGACATTAAAGTGACCAAAAGAGATGCTGGAATTTCCATGCTCATGCAAAAGTTTAAAGATGTTTCCCCAACCTGTCCAGCACGAGTATCTTCCTGCCATTTCCTTTATCTTCTATGTGTATGAATATCCGCCTGGCACCCTGATCTGCCCATGCATCACATTCATGTGTGGACGGCGGACACGGATTGCCCTTTAACTCCTTGAAATCAAGAGATGCCGGGTTGAATGGATTTTTCGTGTTGCGACTTACCCAGAACCTGCACAAATCATCTATTTTTTCATTAAGTTGTCTTATCCTGTCAGGTGAAAGTGATTCTGTGCTTTTAAGAAAGTTGGCTCCCGGTTTTACTGAACTGCACGGTGGCGGGTAAACCTTTTCGCTGTAAATCTGCGCCTTGTTCCTTTCCCAAACAAGTTCGCCCCAGGGTGACAGGCACCACTGACCATCAATGCTCATGAGCAGACTTTCAGGAATATCCCATGAGGCTTTGTTTTCGTTAACAGCCCCAATGTGCAACTGTCGAAAAAAATTCATGTGCCTGCTCAACACATCAGGAGCAGACATCTCTACTGGCAGCCTGGGAATACGCATCAATGAGTTGCCTGTCTCAAAGATATAGACAGCTTCATCAGCGTAAAACATGGATAGTGTCTGGAGAAATCCCTGCACACTTTTGAAGCCGCCGGTCAGGTTGAAAATTACCCTGTACTGCTCTCGCCATGAGGGCATTTCCTTTTCAAACCATGTTACAATGTCAGCAAGAGCAATCTGAAATGCTGTTATGTCTCTGGTTTGCAGGTCTTTCTGTGATTTTACACGAACCGGGAATTTGTACCTGTTCAGCCATTGTTCCACAAGCCGTCCTGTCTCCTTGCCAAGCCACGTGTCAGTACACAGCAGTAAATGGAAGTTCCGGGAAGGATTTTGTGGAATCCGCCGGTTGTAAATTGCCAGTATCCCGTTTATTTCTGCAGATAATCCTGATGCCTGTTCCAGATTGGCGGTTTTCAGCTCTTCTTCAGCCCCTGCGATAATGCTTTCAAGAATTTTTTGCTCTGCAGACGGGATTTCGTCCCTTACAGAGGCATTGCTGTGGGTAAATATCAGGCCCCTTTCTTTATGGCCTGCAGTATTCGTGAGCAGACTGGTCCCGCATGGAGACAATATGAACAGGGGTTTGACGCTGTTAATGCCTGTCATGGTCATAGTATATTTTTGGGTCCATAGTTTGCTGTTATTGCTGAGGCATTGGTCAACTTACGTTGCTCTCCCAACACGAGAATTGGCACGGATTTATTGAGAAGTTACCCCCAAATAAATGAAGTTTTAAGGCCACGCCAATTTTACGCGGCAATTGAAATCACAACATCCCTGAATTCCCTCAGGCCATCGAGTTCATTCAAATAGTCATACAACTGTCCATGATCCAGAGAAATATAAGCGTGGGCTATGATGTTCCTGAGTCCTGCCAGTTTCTCAAGCTGTGTGCCCAGATCGGGAAGAATAATGCCGGACAGCGCCAGTTGTTGAAAGAATCCACGATACGTTTCAGGAACTGGTTCCTTGCTGCGCGATACAATGTGATAACAGAGGTCAATACAAGACATTGCCGCTCTGTAAAATAGCTGTTCCATAGCAAAACGCTCCCTTGTAGTCAGGACAGTAGCCCTGTCAATTTGTGACAGGGAATCCAACTCCTCTAATGCCTGATCAAGATGCGATACGAGCCGCAACACCTTGTCTTTATTTATTAATGAATCGCTCACCATAAAACCTTTCAATTAAAGGACGATAATCAATTTCATCAATCCACGCCCTGAAACGAAAATCGTCCCAGGCAGTTTCATCTTCAAGTATAACAGGAATACCTTTGCGGCCTATTTCACCCCGTAGAAGAATATTGGGTACGTCAATCCCTACAACATCAAAGGGAATGCCTGTGACATTTTCAAGCAGTTGAGAAATGTAAACGCAGTCGGCATTGGATGGACAGTCATGTTCAAGAGCCACCATGATGTCAATGTCCCTGAAGTGTTCCGATTCCACAAAGGAACCGAACAATACCGCCAGGGAGCATGCTTCATTACGCAGAACAGGAATAATCTCTTGTACAATGCGCAACTTTTCAGGGGGAAAATGTTTTTGTAATTGCAAGGTATGCATGGTCATGTGTTTTCCACAAGCTGTACCGCCAATACGGACCACATGTGCTGGTGCCCAAACTCCGGTTTGGGCACCAGGATAAATAAAATGATATGGTAACTACTCACCCCTCCAGGATGAATTCTCATAACGGAAACTCGCTTTTTACGCAACGTATCTGCTTACAGGTTCTGCAGATGCAAGGCGAAGGGGGCGAAGGCGTACTCCCTGTACTTCGAGTCCCCGCCAACGCAGCAGATGCGATATCCTGTGAGTAGCTACATAATATGTTACAATTTTATGCCATGTTCCCTGGCGCGCATAATCAGACTGTAGCTTGCCATCTGCTCGAACACAATGTCTATTGTTCTTGAGTTTATGGAAACTGCGCGTTCAACAGTACCGAGTACATGCCAGATTTTTTCATCATCAAGCCCTGACACAAGGATATCTATGTCCGATGCCCTGTCAAATTCACCGGGGCGAAGTATGGAGCCGAAAAGAATCACCTCTTTAGCGCCAAGCTCTCTGAGAGCCGGTCCTGCAGGCCTGATGCGTTCAAGCAGATCAAGACGTTCTTTTTCCAGGGTCTCGCCCTGCTGCCTGAACATGGCCTTCAGGCCCTGCAGGTACTGTTCGTGTTGCCGGTCAGTTGTCATTTGCGCTTTCCAGGAAATCAACGAATGATTCCAGGTCCGTTTTAATGGAATTCCATGCGGTGTCCAGGTCCCGCATTAGATAAAATATCCTCTCAGGGTCGATCCTGTGCGTATAGAGATGTCTGAACAGGTGCCTGAATGCCCTGAATTGTTCGAGACAGGCAAAAGATGTATCAGAGATTACAGCAGGCCGAAGTCCTGGCTTTTCCACACTTGCTGCGTACAAAAGTTCTCTGTGCCATTCCGGTCCCATGTTTCTTGACTGGTCAATCTGTCTTACTATAATTTCAAGGATATGCTCGATTCCAGTATAAAAGGAGTGAAGGCATGTTGCCAGGCTGTCAGCAAGTATGTCCTCAGTGCCTTGAGCGACAAACTCGTTACGTCTGGCGTATCTTTTGACGCAGGTATCCGCCAGTCTTTCAAGTTCAATGGCTTCTCTGCGTATTACAGATGTGATGGTGGTTGATGGCATGGTATCCCCTGGATTTGCTGGTGCCCAAACTCCGGTTTGGGCACCTGATTGACAGAAGCTCCTGCTTCATTTCCGTTAGTCTGTTGCCTCCCATGTTGCTGCATCATCTTACCGGAGCATTCTACCTGCAAACAGCTTTGTTCTGGTATCGCATTCCGGAAGCAGGAGCTTCCAGGTTACCGTTCCCAAACTGGAGTTTGGGAACGAGCGGTACCAGGATATCGGGTAATGTGAATCAGACGCAAGAAAGATTGCAACATTTTGCAACGGTGGCAGCGCCCTCAATGCACGTGTACCTTCTGATGCAACAAGACCATCAGGACCAGACAGGACAAAGGCCCACCACACACACCCGACACGTGCTGGCGCCCAAACTCCGGTTTGGGCGCCTGATTGACATAGCATGAATGTTCAGGTCAGAAAATCCATGCTGCGCAAAGCTCTGCAGGCAGTGAAATCATCAAAAGAACAAGACCCAGACATCCTCCGCCCTTTTGGTGCGGTGTCTGTGTCTCATTTTCCATCTCTTCCAGTAAGGCGAGATCTATCACTTCGTCTCCGTC
>WFRQ01000216.1 GCA_015486425.1 Deltaproteobacteria bacterium
GAGCATGCCCATACACGCAGATCCGGTGGAAGGGGAGGAATATGACTTATTGAAAGCTGATATGGATTTGCATGAAGCAGCGGGACATGGTCGCCATGAAAGTGACTGAACACAATATCCGTAGCGCTCTTCAAGGCCTGGATTATCCTGTTTCTTACACTCCCCCCCACTGCAACCTGCACGGGATGGGGAAGCAGGCCATTGCGCTCATATCCCAGGGCAACACCAGGATCAATCAGTATCTTACGGTTATGCGCCCTGACCACGCAACACATGCCGCGGACGCCGAGAGACTCTGTTCCTGTTATTTCAATTGACATTAATCAGCAGCCTGAAGTTCCAGAATGATTTTCAGCCCGCCTGACTCAAGATTTTCCGCGCTTACCCTGCCACGGCACGCCTCAATACATGTTTTTACTATGCTGAGCCCAAGGCCCGCACCTCCTGCATCCCGGCTCCTGTGTGTATCAATTCTGAAAAAAGGATCAAAGATCCTGCCAAGATACTCAGGCGGAATGCCCGGGCCTGAATCAGACACGTCCAGAACGACCCTGTCACCATAGCGCCTGCCTGTAATGCGGACAGGCCCCATCTCGCCTGCATACCGTACGGCGTTTCTCACCAGGTTTGCAACGGCCCTGGCAAGCAGGTCCTCGTTACCCAAAGCCCTGAGTCCCGGGGATATATCAGTTATCACCTCTACATCTCCATTTTTTTCACGTTCAAGGACCCTGGAGACCACCTTTTCAATATTAACAACAGTAACTGCCACCCTGTCAGGAGAAAGTTCTGCCCTTGAAAATGAGAGTATCTCATTTACCAGCTCGGAAATATTATCAGCCTCTTCTGAAACATCCTTTAGATACTCCTTCTGGTCCTTATCTGCCCTGTTTTCAAGGATTCCAAGCCCCATCTTCATCCTCGCAAGCGGCGAGCAGAGTTCATGGGCAACATCACTCAGAAACCGTTTCTGGCCTGTTATAAAATTTTCCAGCCTCTCGGACATTATATTAATTGAACGCCCAAGCCTTCCTATTTCATCTGTCCGCCTGTCATCCACGCGCATTCCAAAATGGCCGTTTGCTATCTCCTCAGTGACTTTTGTCATGCTCTTAAGCGGTTTTGTGATGTGCCGGACCATTGGAAACCACCAGAGCAGTGATATGATAATGATGGCCAGTGAGCCAGTGATCACAGGCATGATATCAGGGAAAAAACCTGAGCCAGTTAGCGAATCCGTACTTATAAGAAGCATTGCAGGCATGAAACTTCTGTGATGGTTCTCTGAAACAGGAAGCGGAATGCCAAGCCAGTAACGCACCGGATTTGTTGTCCGAACCCTGAGAATGCGCCTGAACCCCTTGCGGCCCCTTCCTGCCTTTCCTTCATATCCATTATGCGGCGAACAGGTAAACTGCCTGCGCCAGGCGCGTATCCTGTTTATAACCTCAGCAGGCACAGCGGAAGTGCCGCCTGCAAGCCTTTGACCGTCAAGTGTTACAAGGGTCAGCTCGGCATCAAAGCCCTGGGCATAGCGATCAAGCAGGGCATCCCACCGGGCAGGCGGAGTTGTGGCCATATCGTGCCGTATCATTCTATAGAGCGAGATAGTCTTGTGAGAGGTGGAGCCTGCCAGTATGGAGTCAGGAGGCACATGAAACCTTATCTGAAAAAAAATCGTGAGTATGGCAGACAGAACCACAAGATTAAGAAAAAACCAGAGAATTATCTTTGAAAATATGGAGAGCCTGAACTTCATGACCTGTCCTCAGTATCCAGGAACATGTATCCGGCCCCTCTGACTGTCTTTATATACCTGGGGCTCTTTGGATCATCAGCGAGTTTCCTGCGAAGCGATGATACATGCACGTCAATGGAGCGGTCAAACACGCTGTAATCTCTTCCGCTGACCGCCTCCACAAGCTGATCTCGTGAGAGTATCCGACCGGCGTTGCGTGCCAGGCGGGCCAGGAGATCAAACTCAACGGGAGTAAGTTCCAGCACAATATCTCCCTGCGTGACACTCCTGTTATCCATGTTAATAACGAGATCATGTGCCTTAACCACTGAGGCGTGGCCATCTTTTTCCCCATTACACGTGGAAGAGGATTTGTGAATCCTCGAACGTCTAATAACAGCCTTGAGCCGGGCAAGGAGTTCCCTGGAGGAAAATGTCTTGGGGATGTAATCATCAGCCCCGAGTTCAAGGCCAACGATCCTGTCTGTCTCCTCTCCCATGGCAGTAAACATGAGAACCGGCACTGACGAATGCATTCTCAACCTGCGAAGCACTTCAAGCCCGTCCATGCCAGGCATCATAATGTCCAGAATAACCGCATCGAATTCCTCATTCATTGCGCGTTCAAGACCATCCATGCCTGTATGGGCTGTTTCCACCTGAAATCCAACAGGACTCAGATAATCCCTGATAAGGCGGCACAGTTTCACATCGTCATCTACGATAAGTATTTTCATGTGTTCCGGAAAAGATGTCATGATACCAAAAATTGTAATCAATGCCCGGTCTTAGATAAACACATCTTTACCAAATATTTACAAAAAACAGGGTCAGGCAACATATATCCTTTACAATTAGGATTTACCTTATCTGAAAAGCATGAAAGAAAACAACTCAGCCCATGCCTGTGCGGTAAAACTGCAAGGCGGATTTCTTACAGACAAAGGAGAAAATATCATGAAAAGATCCACACTTTCGAAAAGTATCTCAGCATCCATTTTAATGGCAGCCTTTTTATTCACATCAGCAGGCGCTGCCTTTGCCTGGGGACCTGACAGCGGAAAACACCACGGACAGGGCATGCAGGGACAGGGTATGCATGGCAATTGTTCCGGCGCTCAATATGCCAGTCGTGCCGAAATGATGAAATCCATGCTCAAGCTTACTGATGAGCAGCAGGGCCTTATGGACGACATGCACCAGGCATTCATGGAACTGAAAAACAAGAGATGCCCGGATGGATGGAAACCGGAATGCATGAAAAACAGGGAACGGATGCGCGCAATGTACCTCTTCAGGGCTGAAATTGCGGCAGAAAACCCTGATTTCCCTGCAGTGGCTGAAAAAATCAAGAGTGAGTACCAGGGAACAGACAAGGCCGAATTTGATACTGCCGTTGATGCAAGGGCAGCCTTTCTTGAGAGCCTGACTCCTGAACAAAGGGAGATACTTATAAAGATGGGACCTCATGGCAGGTTTGGCAAAGGTCATGGAATGCATCACCACCCCGGCGACCAGCCTGTGAATCAGTCCCAGAACAACTCGTGAGCAACCCTCCATTCCCAACCAGGGCGTATGGCTTCAGGCCATGCGCCTTTTTTTGTTCCCGCCATATGCATTGCGATCGCAGATAACAAAATCCAGGTGCTTTAAAAGCATGGAGTAGGGACTGTCCCTGGCTGCCACTGATCCTGCATTATTCCGGTCTGAACAAGGGTGTGAAAATCTTCCTGTAAATGGATAAACATGTTAAACTTTATTGTAAAAATTGCGCTAAATACTTACCATATCAAGGACGAAATCCCTGACGGAACGTACAACTGCCACACACCATACCTGCTCACAGGGTACCGCAGATGCAAGGCGGAGGGGGTGAAGGCGTACTTCCTGTACTTCGAGCCCTTGACAACGCAGGAGATGTGGTACCCTGTGAGCAGATACGTAAAAGTTACAAGGAATCAGTCCAGCACCAAGGTATCCATCGTAAGCCCACTTATAACAGGAGAGCATGATTCATGAAACTGCCTATTGGCATATCAACCTTCAGTGAGATACGAACGGACGATTACCTCTACATTGATAAGACCGAGTTTGCCCTTCGCCTTATCACCGGGCATAAGTACGTGTTTCTCTCCCGCCCACGCCGTTTTGGAAAGAGCCTTTTTCTTGATACCCTGAAGGAGATATTTGAGGGTAACAGGGAGCTGTTCAGGGGGCTTTACATTTACGAAAAATACGACTTTGAAAAGTACCCTGTGATAAAGATAAGTTTTGGGGGGTGCAGAAGTGTTGAAGAACTTAAAGAAATAATAATGTACACCCTGCTAAAGAACCAGC
>WFRQ01000217.1 GCA_015486425.1 Deltaproteobacteria bacterium
CTTTATGCCGCCGCGGAGGTTGATCTCGGCCAGATATGCAGTGCCATCGCGGGTCAGCATCAGATCAATATGCGCGTATGGGAATTTGCCCCGTGTCATTATTTCCCTGCACCTGTTTTTATACTCCGTGCTAAGTTCGTAACTTCCGCTCTCCCCTCCAAAATGCAGGTTGTTTCTGAAAGAGTTCCGGCTCATGCGCCAGTATGCCTCCTGATATTCACCCATGATAATTACTCTGACGTCTGTTGCATCAGGGACAAAGGGCTGTACTACAAAGGGAAATTCCAGGCCGCTGAAACATGCTGCATTGTACACGTCTTCAATGCTGTTCCAGAAATTGATGCCAAGGCCGCAGTCAAGCCTGTCCTGCTTGGTAACCACTTCCCTGACCTTCATCCTGCCGAATTTTTCAATACAGGATACAAGATCATGCTTTCGCCTTGCCACTGTTGTGCCTGGTATCATGTGTTTTTCATAGACAACGGCCTGAAGACATTTTGATCGGGAGAGCTGCTGGGAAAGGGCCGAGGGGATGAGAGTGATTCCGCGTTCAACCAGGTCAAGGAACAGGGATTCTTCTGAATTTTTGAGATTGAGTCTGCCTACTATGCAGTCGCCGTGGCTGAGCTCATGGAATTCCTTTCTGAAACTTGCGTTAGAGTAGAGTATGCGTCCTGTGTGGGCCTGGTCTGTCAAAAAAGCATCTCCACGAACCTGTTGTGAAACCTGGAGAGGTCGTGTCTGCACTCGGCGCAGAAGAGTTTAACCTCTCCGAGTATGCGGGAGTCATCACTCTGAGGAGTAAAGCTGCCGTCAGGATTCTGAACATAGCTCGTGGTGAGTGTGACCTCCTCGGCAACCTCAAAGAAGAGCAGATCATTACCGCATTCAGGACAGATAATCCTGCCAGATGGCCTGGTTACGGGCCCCTGGAGAGTTGCCTGGTCAATGGTGAATTTTATATGGGAGTTTTTGGATAATATGGTCATTTGTTTTTTGTAATTTAATGCTCAATTTTTAGTGCAACTTGAATCTCTATAGTTCAACCTAATTTGAGCGTTTCAAAAAGTGGAAAACCATTTCAATAAAGACAATAAAATGAGTTACATGGATTATAGCTTTCCAATTTTGAAACCCTTCGGGATTGCCGTCTTCACTGCATCTCCTTTGTCATCGGAACCCCCATATAGCCCACTATAATGGGAATTCCTCTTTCGCGGATATGCAGCAAATCCGAACAATCGCTCAAATTAGGTTCAATTCAGGTTAAACAAAACGCTGAACCGCAAGTTCAGGTTACAATATAAGATTGGTGAATTAAAAAATCCACTTTTTTCTCATGCAGACCCATTTAGGGCCGCCATCCATGTTGCCTGTCACGGGAGGCTTACCGGCACTCTCACCACCTTGCCTGCCTTGTTTTTGAACAGCAGATAGCCGTTTTCAGCAGCAAACAT
Organism: Deltaproteobacteria bacterium; assembly: GCA_015486425.1. Lineage (GTDB taxonomy): Bacteria > Desulfobacterota > Dissulfuribacteria > Dissulfuribacterales > QOAL01 > S144-17. The sequence continues at coordinate 1,458 of WFRQ01000217.1, forward strand.
CAGCAGGTCTCTGGTTATTTCAACATCCTTTCTGCAGTATTCTGCTATTTCCTGGAGTTTTCCCTGTTTCCACCATCTAATGGCCTGAAGACCGTCTGCGCTCTTTTTTCGTCCAAGCGTGGAGGAGGCAAGGCCATCGAGGGATATTCTGTAGCCCAGTCTGTTGTAAATTTTGTCAAGCAGGTCAATGGTGGGGAGTTTCCACAGGTTCATTCCGGTGTAGGCGCTCAGCACCCTGTAATCAAACCTGTTTACATTAAATCCTGTCACAAGGTCTGCGCTGCTGATAATTTTAAAAAAATCGTCAAGTTGAGATTCGAAAAAAGTGTGAAACAACTGGTCAGAAGAGGTGTAGGCCACAACACAACTCACCTTCATCCTTTCTGCCCTGTTCCACCCCCCGGCCTCCTGTGCAGAAAGCTGGGTCTCCACGTCAAAAACCACAAAATTTTCAGGAAGTCTGAAGGCATGCTCCTTTTTTACGGTATTTCCATGCGGTATCTCTAATTTCGGGGCTGCCGAACCGTATTCATTATAAGGTTCATGAATGCCAGGGGCGCTGTTTTCTGTATTCCCTGCTGTTGCAGGTTTTGTGTTTTTTCTCAGGGCCATGAGCTGTTCTGCAGTGAACAAGGCAGCCTCCTTGTCTATGGGGCGGTTCCCGGAACCACATTTGGGTGAGTGCACACATGACGGACATCCGTTCTCACATTGGCATGATGCAATAGTCTTTATGACCTGGTTCATCACATCTCCGGCCTTTCTGTATGCCTCTCTCACAAGGCCGATACCACCTGGAACACCATCGTAGATAAATACCGCGGCGCTGGCACACTGCGGATGCATGGTAGTGGATATGCCGCCAAGGTCATTGCGGTCAGTGAGTACAAACAGGGGTAGTATGCCAATGGCAGCGTGTTCAAGCGCATGGATGCCTCCCATGAAGTGCATTCGTCTGTTTTCCACTGCCATTCTGATATCATGGGGAATGGTAAACCATATCCCCTCGGTTTCAAAAACCTGGGGCGGCAGGTCAAGCTCTACCCTGTTTACAAGTTTCTGCCCCCTTATCATCCGCCTTTCATACCCGGTTACCTGGTCTGTAATCAGGAGTCTTCCAAGGGAAAAACGGGAGTTTCCCACCTTTTTTGAGCTGAATGTTTCTAAAATTTCCGTATCCTTGCTTGCTGTGACCCTGGTGAAGTAGTTGACACGCGCAGGCTCGGCAAGCACGGTAAGACCCTCTATGTCCAGGGATTTCACAAGCCAGGTTTTTCCTCTGTGAAGGTATATTGCGCCAGGGTGTGTTTCTCGCATTGCCCTGAAACTGTCTACGGAACCGATGACCTCACCAGTTTCCCTGGTAATTATCTGAAATGATTTGCCTGTTCCCCTGAGGTTTACATCACGGTGAGGATAGGTGCGTGATGCAAACAGGGCCTTGCCGTCAGCGCTTCTCAGAAGCTGTCCCTTATCTTCGAGTTTTTCAGCCACTGGCATAATCAATGGAGGGCAGGCGGGGTCCCCCTTTATCTGCAGGGGGAGTTCCGCTGCTGCGCATAAGAGGTGTTTTTCTGAAATTACTGTATTGTAAGGGTTTATTACCGCTGCCTCAGGCTTTCTTGAAATGAGTTCCTGCGGATTATTGAGAAAATAACGGTCAAGGGCATCCTCCTGCGCAATGAGAACCACTGCGGATTCACGCATGCTGCGTCCTACCCGGCCCCCGCGCTGCCACGTGGACATGACTGTCCCCGGATATCCCACAAGTATGCACAGATCCAGCACCCCGATATCAATGCCCAGTTCCAGGGCGCTGGTGGATATAACGGCCAGCAGGCTTCCATCACTCATCCTGGCCTCTATCTCACGTCTCTCCTCAGGAAGGAAACCTGCCCTGTAGGCGCTGATCCGTTCCCTGAACCGTCCTGCCCTCTGCTTTGTCCACAGGTTTACCAGTTCTGTAAGCTTTCTGGACTGTGTATAGACTATTGTCCTTAGCCCGCGGTGCAGGGCTGCCACAAGGAGCTGTACTGCCATCTGAGCCGCCCCGCCGTAATCAGGATCAACCATGAGAAAGTGTCTTTTGCCGCATGGAGCGCCGCTCTCAGTAACCGTAAGCACGTCTATACCGGTGAGCTCTGATGCAAGTTCCCCCGGGTTTCCTACAGTTGCCGAGCAGAATATGAAAACA
>WFRQ01000218.1 GCA_015486425.1 Deltaproteobacteria bacterium
AGGGTCCATCAGCACTGGGAATATGGTTTGAATTTGGTAGTGCCCTTGATCCAATTGTTATTCCTGTAGCCTTTGATCCGTGCCATGCAGATGACTGTCCGGAATATATCCATGAGAACTACAGGGCGGCTGTAAGCATAACTTTCAGCGGAGATAAATTACCAATGCGCTTTCTGGATGACAGGGGAATGCTTGCCGCAGGCAATACGTCCAGCGAGGCTGGCACTATCACTGTACCACTTAGCTCGGCACATTACTCCAACCTCCCGGCACTTGAATGGAGCATGCCGTTAAAGGCGCTAAACACAAAGGGGAATAATGGCGACATATTCAGTGGTAAGCATTATTTTATTGAAATATTTCCCCCGTCACCTGATGCAGCACCTGGAGAAACGCATCATATCGAATTAACCTACGTAGCTGATTCAGATGGAGACGGCAGGACAGACGAGCAGGACAACTGCCCGGAAACCTGGAATCCAGACCAGCAGGATACAGACGGTGATGGAGCAGGAGATGCCTGTGACACGGATTGCGGCTGGGATGACGATGACGACAGAGACGTAGACGGAAAAGACCTGGCGGTTCTTGCTACTCAGCAGCCAGGTGCCAATGACATCGCTGCCTTCACACTGGAATTTGGAAGGGTAAACTGCACGCAGTAGCGCAAAATGCTTGAATCAGTTGGTATCTGCTCAGGGGGTACCGCATCTGCTGCGTTGTCAAGGGCTCGAAGTACAGGAAGTACGCCTTCGCCCCCTCCGCCTTGCATATGCAGCACCCTCTGAGCAGATACGTTGTGTGAAAACTATCTGGACTTTCCGTTAAAGGAATTCATCCTGGAGGGGGGAGTAGTTACATCAGTTGTATGATAACATTGCGTGTTTGGTTACTATTCAGCATTTAAAAGGGGAAATGCAGTGCAGCGGTATCCTTAGGGGCTGCTCACTGTTATGCCGCCGGCGCCGATTTGTGAATGGCAGTCTGAAAGCTATTCTTCCGCCCACTGAAAAAACGGTGGGCGGAAGAATGAAAAAGGACTTCTACTTGAATCTGAGTATCTGCAGGCCTGAAGTGCCGTCAGCTACATAGACATAATCGCCCTGTACAAACACAGCGGAGGCTAACCCTGGTGTATCGTAGTTGTGTATAATGGCGGGATTGGCTGGATCAGTAACATCAATTACCTCTACGCCTGCTTCACCTTCTGCCACAAATGCGTAGCCATCTGATACGAAAACGCCTGATGCCACACCTGTCGTGGCGCAGGCGCTTTCCAGTGTGGGATTGGCCGGGTCGCTGACATCTATCACCAGCAACGAGGAACCATGAGGCACATACGCGTAGTGGCCCTGCACGAATATATGCCCGGAATACTCACCAGACATGTTATACATGCCTGTCAGGGCCGGATATACCGGATCGCTGATATCGAAAACCAGCAAGCTTGTATCTGTATAGTCATTTATAAATGCATATATATATGCGTAATTTCCCTGTATGAAAATATTAACTGCTCCGGATATATCAACACCGCCTACTGGTATGGGGATTGCCGGATCACTGACATCACACACACATAGCTCCCCGCACCTTTGGCCCACCAGATATGCGTAATTGCTCTGGATGAAAACAGAATTCCATACGCAACTCGTTTCAGTTGTTCCTATCAGTGAAAGTTTTGCGGGATCGCTGATATCTATTATCAGCAGAGAGCCTCTCTCAACGAAATAAGCATAATTGCCCAGCACGAAAAGGTCATAAGGAAACCAAAAAGAACCGAAAGCCCCTGCCAATGTGGGACTTGCCGGGTCATGGATATCGATGACCTGCAGGCCGGAGTTTCCATCAGCCACATAGGCGTAATCGCCAAGTACAAAAACACTATATGCATAACCTGGCGTATCGTAAGAACCTACATAGGGATTTGGCGGAATGTACTTTGCCTCTGATACAGGCAGCTCGGTCTCCCACTTCCTGGGGTCTTCAGGGCCGTACATCCGGTTTCTGGCAATGAATTTTTCAGTGCCGCCTTTATAATAATACCTGTCACAGGCACAAGAGAAGTAAAGTTTGTCCGGATCCCACTCCATTAAATTCCAGACCCCGTTTTTGTCCACAAAATAAACATCCAGTTGATCCTCAGTGAAGAAGTAATCATTCACATACGCCTTTACAATTCCATCAGGGGAATCAATTACTGCCCAGTGAATCCGCGGAGTAGGTTCCCTGGGTGGGGCCTTGGCAACCACAACGCTGTCACTGGTAAGCACTGTGTCAAAAAGGTTAAAATCCGGATTATGGATGTAAGGTCGGATGCTCGAAAAGGTCCCGGGGTCAAGCTTAAAGTACCATCCGTCCATTGGGGCCGGATCGCCCAGACCGCCTCCGGGCTGATAGAACTGTGCGTAGGGGCGCCATACGCCTGGCGCCTCTTCAATCAGATGGGCATTGGCAGCCCACACAAGCGCGTCCAGCAGGGTAACCCGTGGTTCGTTGACCTGTTCTCCCTGTCCTGCATAGATCAACTGCTCCGTGGTGTTGCCGTCTCCCAGGTCAATGTAGAGGCGGGCACAGACTTCATCCGCGTTAAGCTGGTAGTACTCCCACCTGTCTTCCTGGCCTGGCTTGGCTCCAAGCACCGTACCTCCCAGTATGTCATATATGCGGAAGGAAATGGGAACGCCGGTATCAAGTGCGCGGAGTTCATCCAGGGTGAGGTATTTCGAAGGTAGAAAGTCATTGTATAGGTCAAGCACAAATTCATATTCGCCGCCCGCATCAATGGTGGGAAGGTCTTCCAGCTTGAACCTGAGGACCTCTTTATCTCCAATTACCAGATTTACATCCAGTACAGGGTCTGCCACAGGGCAGGTTCCCACATTAACAGCCTTGAGATAAAATTTTATGCTGGCTGCCTCAAGGGGATTGGAGCAGGTCGCGGTTGACCACTCATCAGTGTTCAGTATGCTTCCGCCCTCTGATTTGACCGTACCGGTGGTCTTGCCAGTGGAATGGCTCTGACCATATGAAACACTGGTGCTGCCACCAAAGTCCGAAAGGCTGTAACTGACTTCCTGGGTAACCTCCCAATGATATTCGTCTGTTGTTTCAGTTAAATTATATGTATCCTCACTCCATTCACTTCCTTCGGCCCTTGATGTGCCTTCGGTAGTGGTAATGGTCTGATTCAGTGTTACGTCCCACCATTTTCCATCCTGCACCCTGGGCATGATTACTATATTTGGCAGGGTTGGTATGTTGGGATGGTCTCCGGGGGATTTGACGAAGTCATCCATGCCGGGGCCGTTGATGGCCTCATCGTAATCTGAATATGGATCCCTGTCCGTGCTTACCTTCAGAGGATCTGTCTTGAAATACCTGACTGTTATATCCCCATCCCACGGCTCAATAAAAGGAAAGTTATAGACATAGCCGTAGAGTTCAAGGTAGTTGTATATGCTGTCCAGGTCTGAGTCGAGATTCCTGCCGTCGTTTACCTGGTCGTTATTGTCGTCGTTGTCCAGAGAGGCGATCAGACCGTCATTATCCTCATCCTTCAAGGGCAGGGGGCCTGGTATCTCCGGCATGATCTCAAACCTGTCTCCGTATCCGTCCCGGTCCGTATCCCAGTGAAACTGATCGGTCCCAAGGTATAACTCCACATTGTCAACAAACCCATCATTATCGCTGTCTGTGTGGTCAGGGTCTGCCTCCATGTCTTCATTGATGACATAGAGTTCTTCCTGTGTCATGGGGGAGGAGGGAGGTCCAAGGACAAATACATCATCACTCAGATCAAATACAGTATCTGGATGTTCCGCATCCCTTATCCTCAGCTTGCAGCAGTTACTGAGTCTTGTAAGGTCGTGGAAGGGAACAGGCGCCCAGTTATATGATCCGTCATCAGGTGTTGCGCTGGCAATGGAAAGAACATCAGGCGGGGAGTTCAGGTCACAGATACCGTCATCCCCGGGATAGATCAGGAGGTCAATATCAACAAGCGTTATGCCAGCGCTCCCGATCCAGGCAATTTCAAACCAGGAACCTGCCTGCAGGTGCTCGCCGCCATCCGGGGCTGTAAGCAGCAGGACGGGGCTGCAGTCCGTCTGACCAAATTCACTGGCAAACACACCGAGGTCCGACTGGCCCGCACTGAAATCTGCGGCAAAAAGCGCAAGGTCAGCACCGTCAACATCCAGGTCATAGTTCATGTCATAGTCACATACAGAGTCTGCAAATGCATTCGGGACACTCGCAAAGGGTAAGGATGATAAAATAAGGAGTGAAAGGGTTACAAGGAAACAGGGGATGAGTTTGAGATTCCGTATCATGATTTTCCCTCCAGCTTTAACTCATGACAAAGGCAGGGCACCGATAATGATGAAGAAAGCAGGAACAACATTTAATCCCAATATCGCCACCTTCCAACATACTTTGATTAACGCATTAATAATTTATTATGCAATTTTCATGCTCAAATTTATCATGCAAACTGGCTGTTTCGTCCTGTTTGCGGCACAAAAAAAGCAAATAGTAAAATTGGGAGTGGTAATTTATTACACAATGGAAATATTTTTCCTCATAATGGAGGGGAGAATGGGATCATTCGTTGCTTCACCAGTAGCGAAAAAACAAAACCATTGCCTGCTGTTGTATTTACCTTTATCTCACCAGGGAACTTTACAATTAAAGTAACTGCTCACCCCCCTCAAGGAAGGATGAATTCCCATAAAGGAAAGTCGCTTTTCACACAACATTTCTTGCACGTATATGCTCATGGGGTGCTGCTGCAGATGCAAGGCGGAGGGGGCGAAGGCGTACTTTCCGTACCCCGACAACGCAACAGATGCGGTAACCTATGAGTAGATACCAGACAACTTCAAAAAAATGGCAGGGTTTCCATCGGAATCAATGGCCGGTTTAGCCTGTAATGGGTGGCCGAATTGGTCGGAATAAGGATGCGGGGCACTGACCTTCAAAAGCCGCCGCGCTGTTTGCCGTCCCTTGCAGCCGATTGTTCGGCAAAGCCGTTTCATGCAAAAGAAGCTTCTCCGTTTTTTAATGGGTGGATTTGGCACAAAACGTCTTCTTCTTTTTTCATGGCACGGTACAGGTCCCACCTAAGCTGTAAATTCAGCCAAAAATCTTCAGACGTTCCAAAAAATCTGGCAAGGCGTAACGCTGTACTGGGTGTAATACCTCTTTTGCCGTTGATGATTTCATTCACCCTTTGATATGGGACCATTATAGCATTTGAAAGCTCTTTTTGTGTCATTCCCATCGGTTTTAAAAATTCTTCCAGTAGCATCTCTCCTGGATGAGTAGGTTCTCTACGTGTTGGTATTCGTATCATTATTTATCCCTTATGATAGTCTATTATCTCAACAGATTCTGCACCATTATTCAGCCAATCAAAACAAATACGGTATTGGTCATTTATTCTAATACTGTATTGACCCTTTCGGTCACCTGTCAAAAGCTCCAACTTGTTACCCTGAGGTATTTTCAGATCCTGAACCAGTACTGCAGAGTCGAGCTGATCCATTTTTCGCCTGGCGATTTTCCAAATATGTACCGGGCAAATTCTGCGGGCTCTTTTGGTATTTTTGCCATTAAAAATATCTTCCGTCCCACCATTTTTGAATGATACTATCATAAAAGAACAATATCACGGACTCCATGCTTTTCAAATAAATTTCAAAAGTGCTTCTGATGCGCATTTAAGGGACGAACGTTCTACATCACCGGATAGCCGTAGCATCAGCAACCACCTTGGAGCGTGGCAATTTACTTGGAGTAACCTCAGAAAAACGCGCGTGCTCGCCAGTCCGGTGCATGCTATTGTTGAACCGGGATTATGATTTCCTGCATCCATGCAGCAAAAAGTAACTTCTCAATAAGTGGTGACAAGTTTCGTGCTGGTGCCCAAACTCCAGTTTGGGTACCCAATTGACAGAAGCTCCTGCTTCATTCCTTTTAATACCGGCTGTGC
>WFRQ01000219.1 GCA_015486425.1 Deltaproteobacteria bacterium
CTGATAACGCTTGTAACAGGTCTGGTATGGACAGCAGGATTCGCCGCTGCAGCCATTGGCCACCTGAACATGATATCAGTTGCCTTTGCGGTACTGTTCATAGGGCTTGGCGTTGATTACTCCATCCATTACTGTCTGCGCTTCAGGGAACTTCTATCCTCAGGCATTGACGTCCCTGAGGCTCTTGCAAAGACTGCGGGGGACACAGGCAGTTCCCTTGTCCTCTGCGCCGTTACCACATCCATTGGTTTCTTTGCATTTGTACCAACTGACTTTTCAGGCGTAGGAGAACTGGGGCTCATCTCAGGAACCGGTATGTTTATCGGCCTGTTTATGAACCTCACACTTCTTCCTGCCCTGCTTTCCATAATGAAATTCACTGCGTCAAAACAGCCCACCGGGCATATACCGCTGCCGCAGCAAACAAAATTTGCAAAACTGGTATCATTCCCTGTGAGACACGCAAGGCTGGTGCGTATTTCTGCCATTGTGCTGGGGCTTGGCTCCCTGATCCTGCTTCCCCGTATCACCTATGACTGGAACCCCATGAATCTGAGAGACCAGTCATGTGAATCTGTAACCACATTCAAGGAACTGCTTGCTGACATTACATATTCACCATGGAGTCTCAAGGCGGTTGAAAAGCCATCGGCTCAGCTTGAAACAAAGCTCAATAAAATCAAAAAACTTCCAGTTGTTGACAAGGTAGTGACCATAGAAAGCTTTGTGCCAGCCAACCAGGAAGAAAAACTCATGATAATCGACGAAATGGACTATACCATCGGGCCGGTTTTCATGGAGACACCTGCGCCTCCTCCCACTGATACAGAACGGCTGGCAGCCACTGAGGCATTTCTGCGCAAGGCTCGCCAGCACATATCAGAAAATAGAATCTCTGAAAAGGCGCAAAAATTTGTTAAGGACCTGAATCTGCTGGTTCAAAGCATCCCATTGAGCAAAGGTCAGCAGGCATCACTGTCAGGTAATATCCTGATCCGTCTCGAACAGAGCATGCTGGCCTCTCTTCCACCAAGGCTTCAAGACCTGAAGCTCTCTCTGCAGGCCAGGCCCTTTTCACTTCAGGATCTGCCCATGGAGATAATGAACAGGTGGGTAGCCACAGACGGCAGATGGCGCGTTGAGATATTTCCCACAGGGGACCTCAACTCACGACAGGAAATGATAAAATTTATCACTGCCGTGCGCACCTTTGAGCCAGATGTTACAGGGTATCCTGTACTCATTTACGAAGGTGGGCAGGTGGTTTCCGGCGCATTTAAACAGGCGTTTGCCATGAGCCTTACTGCCATTGCCCTGCTGCTCTTTTTCCTCATGCCTCACAGAAAGGACGCACTGCTTGTACTTATACCGCTGGCGCTTGCAGGCATGCTTACCGGGGCCATAATGGAACTTGCAGGCATCTCCCTGAATTTTGCCAACATCATTGCACTGCCTCTGATACTTGGCATAGGAGTTGACAACGGCATACACCTTGTTCACCGGTTCAGGACCATGAAGGCAAGGCCTTCTGAAATTTTCGCAACAAGCACCTCAAGGGGAATAGTATTCAGCACACTTACAACAATCTGCAGTTTTGGGAACCTGGCTGTTTCTCCCCATGAAGGCATGGCCAGCATGGGCAAACTGCTTGCCATAGGGGTGGGGCTCACGCTGATTTGCACCATGGTGCTTCTCCCTGCCATTATGGCTATTACGAGGCATGAAAGATGACATATCAAGAAAAAATGTTGTGCAAAAAGCGACTTTCCGTTATGGAAATTCATCCTTGAGGGGGTGGAGCAGTTACGACGCATCAACATTTATCCACAAAATTTATTGTTCAGGTACTGTTTTTCTATTAGTGTTGTTACCTTATGCTGCAGCCATCAAAATTAGAATTCCTGCGTATTAAAAGCCTGGTACCTGAAATGAAAATCCATGAAGAAATACATGGACTTTCAGATTAAACAATACGAGACAAGAAATTAGAAATGCCAATAGATATTGTTACCATATGCATAGCCCTGATTGTGGTTCTTAACGTGCTTATCTGGAGCACAATACTGCTCCTTCCGTGGAAACCGTGGGATACGGCTCAACATCTTGACGCAGCCCCCTATCTTGCGGATTCAGACCTCAGTGACGTGACAGTGCTGATTCCTGCAAGAAATGAGGAAAAAACCATTGGGGAATGCCTCACATCAGTGATGAGTCAGGGCAAAGGCATTAACATCATACTTGTAAACGATCAATCCTGGGACAGAACCGCTGATATCGCCGAGGAAATATGTGGGGATTCCATCAAAATTATCCGTGGTCTTGAACTGCCCAGGGGGTGGACAGGCAAGGTATGGGCCATGGATCAGGGCATAAAACACGTAACAACAGGCCACACCCTGCTTCTTGACGCTGATATCCGTCTGGAGCCAGGCGCAATTGCCACGGCCCTTGCAGCCAAGGAACAGCATAACCTTAACATGTTTTCTCTCATGGCATGGCTGAGCATGGAAAGTTTCTGGGAAAAGCTGATGATGCCTGCGTTTGTATATTTTTTCAAACTGCTCTATCCATTCCGCCTTGCAAATTTCAAAAAATCCAGGGTAGCGGCTGCGGCTGGCGGTTTCATCCTTGTGGATACTGATGCCCTTAGAAAAATCAAGGCATTTGAATGCATAAAAAATGAGCTGATTGATGACTGTGCCCTGGCCAAAAAGCTTAAATCCGCCGGATTTACCACATGGCTCGGACTCACCCACTCTGTAAAAAGCATGAGAAAATATGAAGGGCTGGGCGAAATATGGGATATGGTGGCAAGAACTGCCTATACTCAGCTCAAACATTCATTTTTTCTGCTCCTCTGTGTAACATTCCTCATGCTGGTAATGTTCTGGGGACACATAGCAGGCCTGTGCTACGGTGGAGTAATAATCTGGCTCCTGTCATGGACAGGCATGACTCTCATGCTTGTTACCTACAGTGCCACACTTTCCTATTACAGGCTTTCACTTTTCTGGTCCCTTGCCATGCCCATAACCGCCACCCTGTACCTTATGATGACATGGAGTTCAGCCATAAGGCACTGGAGGGGACATGGAGGGGCCTGGAAAGATCGGGAATACAGTTAGGATTTTCATGTTGCTCCGCCCGGCCCTTACAACACCCCGTGCATGAACCCTGCAGGCAAAAACTCAAATTGCTCAAATTAAGTAGTATTTATAAATATAATGCGGATCAGGAAATATCCCACGTCTGTCCTTTGTCTTATATCCGCAGGCAAGTTATAAAACCTGACTTGAATCAAGGAATTTACTCATAATGAAGATTATACTGGCACAACCAAGGGGTTTCTGCGCTGGCGTTAACAGGGCAATCAAGATCGTTGAATCTGCAATTGAAAAATACAACCCGCCTGTTTACGTGCTTCATGAAATCGTACACAATACCCACGTTATCAGCAGACTTTCTGAAAGCGGCGCCATCTTTGTTGAAGAACTTGAGGATATACCGGAAAACACCATTACCATATTCAGCGCACATGGCGTTTCCAAGGCCGTTGTAAGACGGGCTGAGGAGCGAGGCCTGAAAATCATAGACGCCACATGTCCGCTGGTTACAAAAGTACACCATCAGGCCCAGAGGTACAGGAAAGAGGGGTATGATATCATAGTAATCGGACATGCCGGGCATCCGGAAGTTGAAGGGACCCTGGGGCGCATAGAGGGGAAGGCAACGGTAATTTCCAGTCCAGAAGAGGTTGCAGGCATCAAGGAACCGGTTAACAGACGCATTGCCTATGTTACCCAGACCACACTCAGCATAGACGACACCAAGGATATAATAGAAGCGCTTCAGAAGCGCTTCCCGGAAATCAGGGGGCCTGAACTCAAGGATATATGCTATGCCACGCAGAGCAGGCAGAATGCTGTAAGAGAGCTTGCCCACAGGATCGACCTGCTGCTTGTTGTAGGATCAGTCAACAGTTCCAATTCCAACAGGCTCAGGGAGGCAGGAGAACACAGGGGACTTCCTGCCTATCTTATTGACAACGCCGAGGTAATGGACATATCCTGGTTTAACGAAGATATGACTGTAGGACTTACTGCCGGTGCCTCAGCCCCGGAGGTGCTGGTCCAGGATGTTGTGAAAAAACTGAAGAAAAATTTTAATGTGGAAGTTGAAAATATGGAGGGCAAAGCAGAGATGATGAAATTCAAGCTGCCCCGGCTTCCTGACTATGACCTGAACTGAAGGATTCTTCAGCAATCAGAAACAGTGAAAAGTATGTCTGACTCAAAAAACAACACTTACGCAGAGATAAAGAACAAGGCAGTGTCAGGAGATACCATCCCACTGACTGCCGAGGACAGGAACCGCAAGAGGCTCTTTATCGGCCTGGTTATGCTCACAAGTTTTGTGGTATGCCTGTTCCTCGCATCGCTGTGGATAATCCCCTACTTTGGTTTCAAGGCCATTCATCCCCTTGCGCCATGGATAGCAGGTTTTTTTGTGCTTCTGTCAATTCTCGCTGTGGCATGGGCATCGGCGGGCCTGCTGCTTAATGCGGCATTTGGAAGGAGTCTGCCGTTCTTCAGAAAGATGCGGGGAATTACTGTCAAGCTGTTCCTTCCCATCATGACGCTGCTGGGACGCATTTTCGGTATCTCAAAAAACAAGATACGCTCCTCGTTCATAAGGGTGAACAACGAACTGGTTCTCTCAGAGGCCGGACGGTACAAACCCTCTGAAATACTGCTTCTCATGCCTCACTGCCTTCAGAAGAGCAAGTGCAAAATCAGGCTCACCTATGACATAAATAACTGCAAAAGATGTGGAAAATGCCCGATTACAGGCCTTCTGGAACTGAGCGACAGATATGACATATTTCTTGCCATTGCCACAGGGGGCACCATTGCAAGGCGCATTGTGGTTCAGAGACGTCCGAAAATAATAATAGCTGTAGCCTGCCAGAGGGACCTCGCAAGCGGCATCCAGGATACCTATCCCCTGCCTGTTTACGGCGTGCTGAACCAACGGCCCAACGGCCCATGCCTTGATACCCTGGTACCTCTTGAACACCTTGAAAAGGCTGTAAGGCGCTTCCTTGACCCTGCCTGGTATCCGGAAAACATCAGGGAAACCGCCACAACAGACACAGACGCCTGTAAACGACCTGTGCAAAACATCAAGGAAATCAGCCCACATGAACAGGTGGCGCCTGCAAGGGCCGCGGCGTGAGAACATAACATCCATACAGTCCATCACATTTCATTTTACCGTAAGGGGCTGTCCAAAAATAAGTTGGATGATAGCGCGCTCAGATCTATGTCAGGCTGAGTTGAACTGACCCTGCAAAACCGCAGGCGTAGCCGGGCTACGCCTCAGGATTTTGTGATTGAAGTTCAGCTCAGGATGGCCTGAAGATGAGATGCGAAATTGGTAAGTTATTTTTGGACAGCCCCCAAGAATACATTGAACTTTCGCTTGTACTTTTCATGATCTGGTATGTTGCACAGCCGGGCCATGCAACATGAAAGTTTGGAATCAGGAGTTGACTTTGGGAATTCCCGCAATACAGAAAATAAGAATAGGAAAATATATTATCGGCAAGATGCTTTCAGGCCAGGAGAAGTTTCCGCTGGTACTGATGCTTGAACCCCTTTTCAAATGCAACCTCAAGTGCAAGGGATGCGGGAAAACAGCTCATCCGCCTGAAATTCTGAATAAGATGATGAGCATTGAGGAGTGCATTGCAGCAGTTGAGGAGTGTGGCGCACCAGTGGTCTCAATTCCAGGCGGTGAGCCCCTGCTTCACCCCGATATCCATATCATAGTCAAGGAACTCATAGCACGTAAAAAATTTATCTACCTCTGTACCAACTCGCTGCTCCTTAAAAAACGCATCCAGGACTTTACACCCTCTCCCTATCTCACGTTCAATGTCCACCTTGACGGTCTTGGGGAAAAACATGATCAGATGGTATGCCTTGAAGGCGCATTCGACAAAGCGGTCGAATCCATAAAACTCCTGGTATCAAAAGGCTACAGGGTCACCACCAACACCACGTTCTTTGCAGGCGAGACACCTGAAAGCGCTGCAGAATTTCTCGATTATGTCTCAGCTCTCGGAGTGGAGGCTATGACTGTGGCAGCAGGGTTTAATTACGAAGCAGCCGAGGATCAAAGCGCCTTTCTGACCAGAGAAACTACTGTGGATCTCTTCAGCGGCATCATGCAGATGGCAAAAAATAAAAACTGGACATTCAACCACAGCGATCTCTATCTTGATTTCCTGTCGGGGAATCAGGATTACCGTTGCACTCCGTGGGGCAATGTGACCAAAAACATTTTTGGCTGGCAGCGCCCATGCTACCTCCTTGATGACGAATATGTGCCAACCTACCGGGAACTTGTCGATC
>WFRQ01000220.1 GCA_015486425.1 Deltaproteobacteria bacterium
CAAAACCGCAGGCGTAGCCGGGCTACGTTGAGGATTTTGTGATTGAAGTTCAGCTCAGGATGGCCTGAAGATGAGATGCGAAATCGGTAAGTTATTTTTGGACAGCCCCTAAGTACGGGAAGTACGCCTTCGCCCCCTCCGCCTTGCATCTGCAGCCCCCCCTGAGCAGATACGTGTAAAGAAAATTGTTGTGTGAAAAGTGACTTTCCGTTATGGAAATTTATCCTTGAGGGGGGTGAGCAGTTACACTCCCTGTTTTTGGACAGCCCCTAAGGCCCGGGGCACTGTCTCCGGGCCTGCTTCGTATCCTCTCCTCATTTTGAAACGCTCAATTTGCAAGGTATGACTGTCTGATCAAGGTCATTTTTGGTAACTTCTCAATAATGCCGTGCAAATTCTCTTGTAGTACTCCCCTTTCAGTATAGCACCATAAATCATACTTTTTTGAAAAATTTATCCTTCAGGGTGTTGCAAAATTGTAACATTTCTGTATTCTGTGCCCACCCCTGAAAGAGATATGGTAGTGGGTTTTGGGGTCAGTAGATACCGCAAATTAGTGGAGTTTGCAGTACGTAATTATCTGACAATCGCGCAAACAAGGTACAGATTTAATGAATATGGACAACACTGATTCCATACAGGAAAATACCAGCCAGGCACATGACAGCGCCATTGTGTCTGGCATGGCCCCGATTACGCATGATCTCGAGGTGCTTACCTGCCTTTACGAGGTCACCAGGGCGCTTTCTGCCACTCTTAATCTCAAATCTGCGCTGAAGGAAGTAATGGAGATTCTGGCTGCCAGGATGGGCATGAGACGGGGGACAGTTACAATACTGAAGCCGGGGTCCACTGAACTCCAGATAGAAATAGCTCACGGTCTCTCTGCAGAGGCCAGGAGGAGGGGCAGATATCGTCTTGGCGAGGGTATAACAGGTCGGGTGGTCTCCACTGGAGAGCCGCTGGTTGTCCCGAGAATAGCCGAGGATCCCCGTTTTCTGAACAGAACCCGCACCCGCAGCGGCAAGCAGGGAAATGACATGGGTTTTATCTGCGTGCCCATTAAAAATGGCAAGGAGACCATTGGCGCATTAAGTGTGGACAAGATGTTCAGTGCACGGAACTCTCTTGAGGATGACCTTCAGCTTCTTACCGTGATCAGCAGCCTTATATCCCAGTCGGTGGTCAGGCTTCAGGCTGCAAATGCCGAAAAGGAGGCGCTTCTCAGAGAGAATCAGAAACTTAAGAGAGAGCTTACAGAAAAGTACGAGCTTAAAAATATCATAGGCAAGTCCGGCAGGATGCAGGAGGTCTTTAACATGGTGCTGCGGGTGGCTGAGAGCAATGCCACGGTTCTTCTCAGGGGAGAAAGTGGCACTGGAAAGTCCCTGATTGCGAAGGCCATTCACTTTAACTGCAAGAGGAGAAAAGGGCCTTTTGTAATGGTGAACTGTTCGGCCATTCCTGAATCCCTGATTGAGAGTGAGCTTTTTGGTCATGAGCGGGGCGCATTCACCGGCGCTGCCACCCGTAAAAGCGGTCGTTTTGAGCAGGCAAGGGGCGGCACTATTTTTCTGGATGAAATCGGCGAACTGCCTCATCATGTGCAGGTAAAACTGCTGAATGTCATACAGGACAGGGAATTTCAGCCTCTTGGCGCTACCCGTACTGTCAAGGCCGATGTGCGCATCATTGCTGCCACTAACAGAAACCTCGAAGAGGCAATGGAGTCTGGGCAGTTCAGGGAGGATCTGTACTACAGGCTCAATGTGTTTCCTGTGTATATACCGCCGCTCAGAGAGAGACGCACAGACGTTCCCCTGCTTGCCGAACACTTCATGAAGAAGTTTGCTGAAGAAAACAGCAAGAATATAGTGCGCATATCACAGCCTGCCATAGATGCGTTGCTGCAGTTTCAGTGGCCTGGAAACGTGCGTGAGCTTCAAAACTGCATGGAACGAGCCGTACTTATATGCGATGAGGATGTGCTTCGCATACATCACCTGCCACCGGCATTACAGTTCCACGACATGTCCGAGCAGGACGTTGGAAACGCCAGGAAATCTCTTACTGAAATGGTTGCACATTTTGAAAAAGAGCTTATTGTAGAGGCCCTTTCCGAGACAGGCGGCAATCAGACAAAGGCTGCGAGACAGCTTGATACGAGCCTCAGGATAATTAACTACAAGATAAAGAAATACGGAATAAATGCCGTAAGTTTTAAGAAAAAATCCTGAAATACCCCTCCACGTACACAATTTTATGAATTCCCCTTATAACACAGCATCTGTTTTTCCTGCAAAAATGTCTCGTTCCGCCTCATGAAAGAAAAAAGAACAGAGAACAGACACAATAGAGGCAGACGCAACCCCAATCGGCGGAACAGGAAAAAAGTTCCGTTTTTTCTCAAGGATGACGGTCCCACCTGGCCGGCAGTGCAGAAACCCCTGTTTGAGTCGCTGGATAATGACAGTTGCGTCATACTGCGCCCTGATCACAACATAAGCAGGAAATATATTGACAAGGAAGCCCTTAAGGTCCTGTACCGCCTGAAGGATGCAGGTTTTATTGCCTATCTTGTTGGCGGAAGTGTTCGCGACATGCTTCTCAGGAAGCGTCCAAAGGACTTTGACGTGGGCACCAATGCCCGGCCTGAGCAGATCAGGAAGATTTTTCGCCACAGCCGTATAATCGGAAAGCGGTTCCGGCTGGTGCATGTGTATTTCAGGGGCGGAAAGATTATCGAAGTTTCCACCTTCCGAAAGCAGACTGACTATGACGACAGGGAGGCGGCAAGGGAAGAATTATCCAACAATGATATATTCGGCACGCCGAGGGAGGATGCCTCAAGGCGGGACCTTACAATCAACGGTCTTTTCTACAACATAGCCAACTTCAGCATAATAGACTATGTGGGAGGAATGGCTGATTTGCGAAATGGCGTAGTCCGTGCCATAGGCGATCCTGAAAGGCGTTTCCTCAGGGACCCTGTGCGTATGATGCGGGCAGTGAGACATGCGGCACGCATTGATTTTGAGATAGAGCCGCTGACCTGGAAGGCCATAAAGGCAAACGCAGACAAGATAAGGCTGTGCGCCATCCCAAGGGTAAGGGATGAGTGGCTCAAGGACCTTCAGTCAGGCGTAAGCGTGAGATGGGCTGAACTCATGCTGGACAGCGGCCTTTTCGCAGCCATATTTCCGGGTTTCAGGTCTGCGCTGGAAGGGCAGGACGGCGCACACGTACGGGATATGATAATTAAAATGATGGAGCAGCTTGACATGCTGACTGCCCGCAATAAAAATGTAAGTGAGGCCCTGCAGCTTTCCCTGCTTGCATATCCTGTGCTGCACCATATGCCGGAATGGCATGAGCTCAGAGGCAGGAAAATACGCTGGCCCACCTATGAAGTACGCGGCATGCTGCATGATATATTTGCGCCGTATGATTTCCGTAATATGGTTTCAGACCAGACAGCACAGATAGTTTCAAGTCAGTGGCCCATATCCCTGTGTGTGGAAAGGAGCAACTGGCCAAAGAGGGTCTGGTCCAAGATGACCTTTAATGATGCGGTTATACTGTTTAATGCTGTGAGAGGCTATTCAGGGGAGCCGACAATACCGGAAAATCCTCATCAGAAGGAGGGTGCGCGGAAAAAGCAGCGGCGGGGCAGGGGTAAACGGCGGAGCAGAAAGAAGAAATCTGCATCAGGCAGGGTGAGTGGCAGGAACAGCCCATAGGGGCTGTCCAGAAATAACTTGTACATCTCATATCTCACCTTCAGGCCATCTTGAGCTGAACTTCAATGGCAAAATCCTCAACGGCGCCCCGCTACGCCTAACGAAACGCTGAATAGTTACCAAAGAGGTTAAAGATGAAATTACGTCAGAATGCCAAGGAACTGGTCCTGATAGAGGCTGCGGGACTTGGTTTTATACTTGGAGAGATCCGATACAACCGCCAGACTGAAACGGTGCTGTTTGCCCTTGAGAAAGCGGCATTTTTTGATCTCTATTTTCCCTGTGCGGTTATTTACGATCAGAAGACAGGTCCGGTTGTGCGTCCCCATGTCATTACAGCAATGACCACTTCATCCATCAGGGTTCAG
Source organism: Deltaproteobacteria bacterium (assembly GCA_015486425.1). Lineage (GTDB taxonomy): Bacteria > Desulfobacterota > Dissulfuribacteria > Dissulfuribacterales > QOAL01 > S144-17. The sequence continues at coordinate 4,109 of WFRQ01000220.1, forward strand.
AGAAGCCGGGTTTCCTGTTTTATACTTGAAACAGACCTTCACCCCTCTCTTACAAGACAGTACTCCGAACTGCTTGAAACTATAATGCTGCAGCAGGAGCGCATGGCGCCGGTTAAACCTGTCGGTGATAATGACCCTGACAAACCCACTTCGCCCGGCGGTACCAGGGTGGTTTCCATAAAGGACGGCAAGGAAAAAAAATAGGGACAGGATGATTGCCTTTCCCCGTATAGACCCGGTGATAGTACAGGTAGGTCCACTGGCCGTGAGGTGGTACGGACTCATGTACCTGCTGGGTTTTGCCGCTGCATACTTTCTGGTGCGAAAGCAGATTGCTGAGTTTCCGTCAGGCGCAGCCGCTGCGCCGCATGACAGCTCTTCTGCTGTTTTAAAAGGCGGCGAGTCCGGCAATACCGCACAGATCACGGAATATCAGCACCTTGACGGACTGATGTTCTATCTTGTAATTGGTGTGATTGCAGGAGGCAGGCTGGGGTATGTCCTGTTCTATAATCTCTCATGGTTTCTTGAGCACCCACTTGAAATTTTTGCCACCTGGCATGGTGGCATGTCTTTTCATGGAGGCACTCTCGGAGCCCTTGTTGCCGGTTACATTTACTGCAGGAAATTCCACCTTGATTTTCTGTTATGGGCTGACAGGTTCATTGTAACAGCGCCGGTGGGGCTGGGCCTTGGAAGGCTGGGCAACTTCATAAATGGCGAGCTTTACGGAAGGGCCGCAGATGTGCCCTGGGCAATGGTTTTCCCGCATGGAGGAAACATACCGCGCCACCCTTCCCAGCTTTACGAGGCAGCCCTTGAGGGCGTTCTGTTATTCCTGATACTCTGGCCTCTGAGGAAAAAGTCCTGGCCCTCAGGCAGAAAGACCGCCCTGTTTTTCATGTGTTACTCCGTATGCAGGGTCATTGTGGAGTTTTTCAGGGAGCCTGATGCCCAGCTCGGCTTCATATTTTCAGGCTGGATCACAATGGGGCAGCTACTGAGCGTCTGTTTCATGGTTGCAGGAATAGTTCTGTGGGTCATGGCCGGGCGTATTGAGTCAAAGCCCCGCAATCTAGCTCAACGTCAGTAATACATCAAAGTTCTCCTGAACTGAGCGTATCTGCCCACAGGGTACCGCATCTGCTTCGTTGTTCGGGGATCGAAGTACGGGAAGTTCGCCTTCGCCCCTACGCCTTGTATCTGCAGCGCCCTGTGAGGCAGATACACCATGGCTTAATAATTACCATAGACGCACCATAAACTTGTCAATGCGGGTTTAGGGCATTAAGTTAATTATTGTATCCGGATGTATTATGCTGTGGCTGTCCGAAAATAACTTCCCGATTTCTGGTTTTATCACGGAGCGCTCCCATCGGATTCGCACGGCAGGGGTATATTGGAAGCAGGACCTAACCCGCTGGTTCCCAAACTCCAGTTTGGAAACGTACAATCGGAAGCTCCAGCTTACAGGCAATACCTGTTATGCTACGAAGCCGGTATTAAAAGGAATGAAGCAGGAGCTTCAGCCCACAGGGGGCCCAAACAGGAGTTTGGGCGCCAGCATTAATGTACTATGCTGTGGCTGTATGTAATTTGCAGTGTAACATACCCGTTTTTCGATAATAATCTGCTGCCTGAACGGCAGGGTATTAACTGGACGCAAGTTCATGAGGGTTGTAAATAGTGAAATTTCTGTCATCATTCCCTGGTCAGGAGCTGGAAACAACAAAAGCTCCAGTCCGCCAGAAGCTGTTCTGGGTGATTATTGTCTCAATTCTGGCAATAACAATTCTCCAGTATCAGAGCGACAGCAGTTCCAAGTTTCATGAACTCTACAGAGAGCTTTATTACTTTCCCATTCTGGTGTCCGCATTGCGTTTTGGCACCCGCGGAGCACTGGTTTGTCTTGCCGTTATTCTGTTTACCTATATCCCCTATATCTTCATTACATGGCATACGGGCTGGGCAGAGCAGGCCGCAAGGATAATTGAGCTTTTCTTTTACCTGCTTTTCGCCCTTGGAGCAGGTTACTTTGTTGACAGGGAACAGCAGATAAAGCAGGAACTTGAGAGAACCAGGTTTGTAACCTCGCTTGGCCGCATTACCTCATCCATTGTACACGATCTCAAAAATCCCCTCATATCAATAATCGGGCTTCTGGACAGGTTGTCCAGAGGCAAGGGAGACTGCAGGGCCTATGTTCCTGTATTGCTCCAGGATGCAAAAAAAATGGAGCGTATTGTTTACGATGTACTGGATTTCGCAAGGCCTGTACAGATCAAGCCTGAACTGCGCAATCTTCATGAGATTATACTTTCCGCCATTGAGATGTGCAGGGAAAAGGGACAGAAAAAGGAAATCAAGTTTCAATCCGATCTTGATGATTCCATAGCGCTTAATGTTGACGCATTCCTCATTGAAAGGGCGCTTGTAAACGTGATTTCCAACTCCATCGAGGCCTCTCCTGAGCAGGGGGTTATCACAATAACACTGAAGAAAAAAGACGGGATGGCCAGCATAACTGTAAGTGATCAGGGGCCTGGAATGGACAGGGAAACAATGAAGCGCTGCTTCGAACCTTATTTTTCCACAAAATCAAGCGGAACCGGCCTCGGACTTCCCATAGTAAAGAAAATTGTCGAGGCCCACGGCGGCGCCATAAGCATTGATTCCCCGCCTTCAGGCGGCACGGTGTTTACAATTACACTGTCAGATCAGAAGACTTTCTGAATAATAGAAAAAGCGTATCTGCTCACAGGGTGCTGCAGATACAAGGCGGAAGAAGCGCAGGCGTACTGTGCCTGTACTTCAAGCGTCTGACAACGCAGTAGATCGGTAACCTGTGAGCAGATACAAGAGAATTTGCACGGCATTATTATGAAGTTACGATGTTCCTCGGGAAGCTGGAGCTTCCGTCCATACCGTTCCCAGACTGGAGTTTGGGAACGAGCTGAATGATTTTCCACATTTTGAAACGCTCAATTCAGGTGATATTAACATCTCACCTTTATGGACAGCGCATGTGCTGTAAGGCCCTCTATTTCCGCAAGTCTTATCACATCTTCCGCATCACGGTCAAATGCCTGTCTGCTGTATGAAATTATGCTTGAACGCTTCAGAAATGTCTCTACGCTCAGGGCAGAGGCAAATTTGGCAGTTCCCATTGTGGGCAGCACATGGTTTGGCCCGGCGATATAATCGCCTACTGGCTCCGGTGTGTATTCTCCCATGAATATAGCGCCTGCGTTTTTTATCATGGGCAGCAGGCCCCACGGCTCCTTTACCGCAAGTTCAAGGTGTTCCGGTCCAATACTGTTAACGATTTCAGCCGCGGTTGCAAGGTCTTGCACCACAATAAGGGCGCCGTTATCCTCAAGGGATTTTTTCGCTATCTCAGAGCGCTCAAGTGTGGCAGTCAGCTCATCAAGGGCCGCATCAACCCTGCCAGCCAGCTTTTCAGAGGTAGTTACAAGGATTGCAGTTGCCATGGGGTCATGTTCCGCCTGGGAGAGCAGGTCAGCGGCCACGTGACGAGGCTCAGGGGTGTCATCCGCAACAACCAGCACCTCGCTTGGACCTGCCACCATGTCAATGCCAACCATGCCTGCAACAAGCTTTTTCGCAAGGGTCACAAATATGTTCCCAGGCCCAACTACCACGTTTACCGGCTGTACTGTTTCCGTGCCGAAAACAAGGGCCCCGATTGCCCATGCGCTTCCCATGCGGTAAATCTCATGCACCCCTGCCTCAGCGGCAGTGACCAGCAGGTGAGGGCTTACCCGGTTCCCAGGGCCAGGAGGCGTTGCGAGCACGATCCGTTCCACCCCTGCTATTTGTGCAGGCACACTGTTCATGATTACAGATGAAACAAGCGGAGTGGAGCCCCCTGTGCCTCCAGGCACGTACAGGCCTGCTGCATCCACAGGCGTTACCGCCTGGCCAAGCACGCTTCCGTCTTTCCTGGTCATAAACCATGAATTTGGAAGCTGCCTGCTGTGAAATTCATGGACGTTGGCTATGGCTGTGCGGATAATGGAAAGGAATTTGTCATCCACATGGGCGTAGGCCTGTTTAATTTCATCCTTGCTTACAGGTATTGCCTCTGTGCTGAACTCCTTTGAGTCAAATTTCCTGGTGTAATCAACAATCGCGGCATCTCCCCTGTCACGCACTGCTTCAAGAATCTCCCGCACCGCATCCTCCTGCGGGGATGAAATATCAAATCGTCTTGTGGAAAGTGCGCGCACAAGGTCGCGACTCTCCTGAGAATTTGCGGATATTACTGGCAGCATAGGTGTTTATTTCCTCTGGTCACTGGTTCTCGGAATGGGTAAGAATTCCACAGTTGGCTCACGTTTCACAGGTTGAGGGTAGAGGTTCATAAGCTGATATATCTCATCAGGAAGACCGTCTTTTACTGGAAGCCCGAGGGCCCTGGCATCCCTGCTGGTAATGGGGTGGTCATGTGTCCATGTTCCCTGCGAGAGCTTTTGTGCCAGGTCCTGTACCTTGTCATCATCGTACCTGCCGGAGAGAAGTTCCGTTACATTTTCCTTCATCTGGCGAAGCGCCTTCTCAGCCATGTCACCCATGACTATTGACTTGTCCTCCACCTTGTCAATGGGCTTGTCCTTCAGCACCCTGAGAAGCGATGCTGCAGGATACTGTCCCATCTGAGGGTCAACCGGCCCCAGTACCGCATGGGTGTCCATGACAATTTCGTCAGACGCAAGGGCAATAAGCGTTCCGCCGCTCATGGCATGATGCGGCACAAAGGCAGTAACCTTTGCCGGGTGGGCCTTTACGGCCCTTGCTATCTGAAGCGCAGCCAGTACAAGCCCGCCTGGAGTATGAAGCACAAGGTCAATTGGAACATCGTTGTCAGTCATGTGAATAGCCCTGATTACCTGTTCAGCGTCATTGATATCTATGTACTTCATTACTGGAAAACCAAGAAAGCTCATGGTCTCCTGCCTGTGAATAAGCAGGATAACCCTTGAGTTTCTCTGTTTCTGAATCCTGGCAATCATTCTCTGGCGCGCAGCCTCAAGCATCTTCTGGCGAAGCACAGGCTGCATGGCAGATGCTATGAAAAATATCCAGAAAAGATCAAGTATGGTCATTGGAGTGCCTCCTGTTGCTGTGTTTCCTTTTGTGCATTTAATAAGGGCCGTCCCTCCATATACCCCACGGCGTTGCCTCATCCCTGTAGCGTCTGGCGCATGTCCTGGCGCCTGTGCGGAACAGTCTGATTGTGGCCATTCCGCATATGAAGCCGCCTGCATGTGCCCAGAAGGCAATGCCGCCCACCTCTTTTGGCCCTGCAAGCATCAGCGTGCCGCCGAAAATCTGCTGCATGAACCAGAATCCAAGGAAAAATATGGCAGGCACATCAAAGAAAAAGGGGAAGAAGAGTATTGGTATCATAATGATAATCCTGGCATGGGGAAACAGCAGGAAATACGCGCCCATGATACCTGCAATGGCTCCGGAAGCCCCTACAGTTGGAATGGTTGAGCCTGCATTTACGTATATCTGGACCATTGAGGCCGCAAGGCCGCATAGCAGGTAAAAAATCAGGAAGCGGAAATGTCCAAGTTCATCCTCCACATTGTCGCCGAAAATCCACAGTGTCCACATATTTCCTATGATGTGAAGCCAGCCTCCGTGCAGGAACATTGCGGTAAACAGGGGTAGAATAGCGCCAGGGGCAAGGCCCACCCAGGAGGCCCATTCCGGATGTGTATATCGGGCAGGCACCACCCCGTAAAGATAAAACAGCCTCTGCAGGCCGTGGGGGCCAAGCCTGGTCTCAAGCAGAAAGATTAAGACATTCACCGCCATGATGGACCACATCATAAATGGCGGGCACCGCCGGGGTACACTGTCCTGTATTGGAAACATTTAAAAAGCCTCAATAGACAGTAAGATAGAGATATTTATAACCTCAGCGCCTGTCAGGCATGACGGCACACGCAACCTTAACAGGCACAAACAAAAAAGCAGGGCCAAACCTGACCCTGCCTGATGATAACATGTTTTGCAGTGCTGCCAAACATTTCTCCTGGCCTGTGGTGGCCAGGAGATTCCAGTATTCCATTTTATGATAGAGGCAATGCTCTTTTTTTCATACCAAGGGCTACACCCAGACCAAAACCGAGAAGGAGAATGGAAGAGGGTATTGGAACAGGCGAAGGCTCTGGTGTCAGCAGGTATTGTTCATTGATGTAAGCAGCGAGAATCTCCCCATTATCGTTAATGTCCAGAACATTTATCAGGGTAGTGTTTGGCCCTTCTGTGACCAGATCATTAAGATCATACA
>WFRQ01000221.1 GCA_015486425.1 Deltaproteobacteria bacterium
AGAGGGATTTCTGCAAACATGAGATGAATAAGTGTCTGCTGAGCATTCATCCAGGCCGCGTCCATGTTTTCATCTTTGCCCTTTACAACCAGGCTGATTGCCCCGTCTTTCCTGAGTTCCCTGAGCAGTATGTCTATGTCTGCCCCGAACCATTTATATGTACCGCCTGCGCTGATATGGTGGTTTTTTGATACTTTCTCCCAGTCAACAGTAAGGGTTGCTTCGTAAGGTTCCCTGATCCCTGTAAAATCAGTCTCTATGACAATGGATATATCAGGGGTGGATGTCTTGAAGCTCTCCCACAGCACCTCTGCTCCTTCCCTTGTAAGGCCAATGGATACGGCTGCCTTCTGGCCTTCCATCACAGGTGCCTTTCCAATGGTGGCAATCTTTGTGAATTCACTGTTATCCTTGTTGAATGTGGTGACAAGGGCAAAACGTGCCTTGCGGTACATTACAGGCCCTGCAATGCTGGCCTTTGGATGTTTCCTCTGGAGCGCTGCCTCTGCCTTTGCCACCCTCCCAGGCGTTGCCCCGTATTCTATGAGAAAATGAAGGATGCCCCCTCCCTCGGCGCGGTTTATGCCTGCCTTGCCTGTTTCCTTGAGCCTGGCATATTTCAGGAAGGAGAACTGGGGCCTGCCGTTTTTCGTTGCCACCCTTGGTTGATCCGGCAGGTAGTAATATTTATTTTCGTCATTATAGACAGGGAAACAGACAAGGTCTCCACACTTTACCAGCCTGTCAAGCATGATCTCCTGTGAGCAGGCATGCCGGGGAGAACTGAGGATGATGGTGACAATGAGTGCTGCAAACAAGATGGAAAGGTTTGTGTCTAATGAAAAATTTGTTTGTCTGACTTCAGGGTTTTTCATCACTGATACTCCGGTTTGCTGTACCTGTACTGGTTTAATATTAGTAAAACCTGAATTGCTCGAAGCTGAAAGCTCAAGGCTCAAGGCATAAGGTTAATAAAAATCAAGGTTCGTTTTTGGCTCGTTCCCAAACTCCAGTTTGGGAACGCATGCCCGGAAGCTCCAGCTTCCAGACAAGGGCAGGTAATGCCGCACAGCCGGTATTAAAAGGAATGAAGCAGGAGCTTCTGTCAATTGGGTACCCAAACAGGAGTTTGGGCACCAGCACAATAGCTCAAAGCTGAAAGCTCAAGGCTCAAAGTAAAGGAAGCCATGTTTGCTTTCAGCTTCCGCCTTTGAGCTTTGAGCTGATTTTCATGGTCAGGGGGGTAAGAATCCCTGCCATGAAAATCAAGGTTCATTTTTTATATTCCTTGGCTTGCATTTGTATATGTCAATAAATGCCTCTCCGCTCTTTTCCACCCACGGCCCCTGCAAAGAGCGACCGTCACTGTAAACGCAAGTCACCCTGACCCTGTAGGGAATGCTCATGTCCGCAGCCCTTGAAAAATGTATGGTCTGGACAGGCTCAGTGTCTTTAAGGAAACGGACGCTCTTTACCTCCTGGCCTCCCGGGACCTTCAGTGCAACCTCCACTGTCTCCGCGTAGAGCCCTGGAACTGCCTGCTCCTCAAAGTCATAGGCCCGCACCTCTATGGCCGTGTATGCCATGCTCATATCGTTTTCAAGAGGGGTTCGGGAAAAATTCGCAGGAAAGCGGGCTGGTTCAAGATCAATTGATAGACTCTCGGAAAGGGGTATAGTGGCCTGTTCCCAGTTCTTTCCATTCAGTTTCAGCCCGTTTACAGTTTCATCAAGCATGAGAGTCAGGGTAACAGGACCCTTGTCAAGTGCATTGGCAAGCACCATTGCCATTGCCTCATCAAGCGGCAGGGTGAGCACGTTTCCAGCCCACCTTGTGCCAGAGGAGTATTCTGTGACAGAATTTCCGAAAACCAGTTTTATGTTTGATGCGGAAACAGGAATACTGCGCAGTTTCGGTTTTTTTATCCCCATGCGCTGGAGTCTTTTTCTGATGCGTACAACAGTATATTTCGGATGTTTGCGGACGATGTTTACAGTAAAAAGCCCCTTGGCCCAGAATTTTTCCTCATCTCCTGTCCCTTTTCTTCCTGCGTAGTGGTACAGCGAGACATGGTAGTCCGGTACGCGGTTGTCTTTCAAACTAACCTGAGGGTCTGGCGGGAAGATGTACCACATTGATCTGTCCCTGTTGTCAGGGCAGACGCGGGTTCCTTCCATGTTTCTGCATCTGTCAAGTGCTGGCGCGGCCCTGCAAGGAGCTGTGAACACAGGCATAAACATGAAGGAGAGGAAAAAAGCGCATATAAGCGCACGAGATATCCCCCTCCCATGTTTTTTGTCAGTGGTCATAGTAGCCGCCATCTCCTTCATCAGCATTGCCAGAGTCGGCATCCTGTCCGTTGCCATTATCTTCATTGCCTGTGTCAGTATCGCTCTCATTCTGAGGCGGTTCTCCCAGTACAGGCCTGAGCTGGTAGGAGCCAAGGTATATGTGTGTTGATGTTCCAGGTTGCCAGCTATCCTGAAGAATCTCTCTGCCGTCAGCAGATATGACTCTCAGCCTGTACTGAAACCGGGATTTCTGCATTCCAGGCGGGATGTAAAGGTTTACAGAGGCAGATTTTGAGCTGTCAGGAGTGATTTCCATCTCCCTGACCTCCTCATAATCTCCATTTGCCGAAAAGAAACGGCTTTTTACTTCCACAATCAGTTTGTACAGATTGTACTGGTCAAAGACATCAGGTATGGCCTCGAACGTAACGGTTTCCATTGGGGATGTGCCTATGCCGCTTCTGACCATCTTGTCAATATGCTTGCGGCAGCTTTTGCAGTCGCTGATAATTTCAGTATCAAGCCACGCCATGACAACGCTGTGACCAAACAATTTACTGACTGATGGAAGGCGAAACGGCTTTGCCCCCCTGGGCTTTATTACTACGCTCTTTTTAAGGGACTTGCTCCTGAGTTTCAGACTGTTACCCTGAGAGACAAATGCGTTGACAGATTTTATGCGCACTGGAAACAGGGCGAGATTTATCAGGCGGTCAACCTTTTTGCCATTCTGCCACTCCTTGAGACCTTCAAGCACCTCACCTGAAAACCGGTCAAAGGCAAGAATCACAGGAATAGATACAGGCCGCTCCCCAACCGGCACATTTAAGTTGCCGCTGACACCTGTGGATGACATCTGGGCAATCAGGGCCTCTGCCTGATCAGGTGTCACATTGATAACAAGGCTGCATGCCTGGCGCAGGGTAGAGGGGGAAGTCAGATGAAGCTGGCCCGCGTCAAGACCAAATCCCGCAGTGATTGTTTCAAGGTCAGCCTGGGCGCCAAAGGCAGGAAGTGCCCTTACTTCTGATGCAGGGTCCCAGTTGCTTTTAAGTATCTTCTCAAGCACCTTGACATCTCCGCTGTGATAAGGGGCCTTTATCTCCATTGTGATGAGTACCGAGCCCTGCTCCGCGCCCTGAATGCTGTTGTACTGAACCCGCAGGTTATATCCCGATGAGTCATAGACAAGGCGCAGCTCTCTTGGAATGTAGTAAAACAGAGTGGGTACTGCTGAATCCTGGAAAAGCAGGTGGGGGTTCCAGCCTGCCACCTCCTCAAGGTCTGAAATAACAGCCTCGTCATCCACCATGTCCACCAGATCAAGGGCTGTGGATGGGTCAGGTCCCTGGGGTTTTACCTTTTTGTGGCCTGTCTTGTCAGGAAGCCTCAGGTTGGGATTTGCCTTTATGAGTTTAAGTGCGGCAGGATTTAAGTGCATTAACTGGAGGCTTCTCGCTGGCGCAGCCTGTACGCCTCCTGTGCCTGTTGAAAGGAGCAGCGCCACGGCAGCAGCCGCAGCGCTTAAAAACGTGAGAAAGGAAAATGGTCTTTTCATTGGCTCTACCTTTGTACAAGCCTTGGCGCTATCCATACAGCCCAGTCCCTGCCGCTGTTACCCGCGGCATCCACCCTGAGTATTATCTCTATGTTCCGGCCTGCCCATGGTGAAAGGTCAATATCAACAGGAACCAGGCGCTGAGGCGATACGCGGCGGGCATACACCCTTCTCATGTTGTTATCCTTGAGTGAATGGATATATACCTTGAATATTACACCGTTTGAGCCATTTGCACCCTGCAGGAATCCAACATTTGAAAGGAAGTGGACTCGGGGTTCCAGGGTAAAGGCAGGATAACGTCCCTCAATCCATCCATTGTCGCTCCACGCAGGATGTGTTTCCAGTATGTTTATGGCTACGATGCCCTGCCTGCTCACCTTTCCACGTGGAATGGCTATCACAAAACCACGGGAATCATTGTTTTTACCAGGGAATGAAAGCACGCCCCTGCTGCTTCTCCATCTGGCACTATGTGCATTCTTGTAAAAGTCATAACGCGAAATTTTTGGCATTACCTTGATAATAGCGGGGTTTACTATTCTGGTGTTCTGATTACTGCCCTGAACAGTATTGCCTCCGCTCTGTCCCTTATTTACAGGGACAAGGATTGTGCCAGGTTTAATAATTCCAGGGATTACCCTTGGAGGCTGCTGCTCTCCCTGCTGCCCTGCCTCTTCTTCGCCACCAAGCTCTATTGCCTCTCCATTATCAGCTTCACCTTCCACCCCGTATGCATCTTCTCCCCAGGTTTTGGGAAAGTCATATACGAGTTCGCCAAAGTGACGATCAGGATAATCACTCCTTACAAGATAAAGTCTAAGCTGGTCAGATGTCTCAGTAGACGGCGAAGAAGTGTCCCAGCCGTTTGACGCATCTCTTGTAATGGTAAGCCGTGCAATGCCCTCTTTGCCCTGCACCTGGCCCAGCGTGCTGGTAAAGCCTGGCAGTACAATCCCGCCGCGCAGCACCTCGCCCTTTGCGGATACCCCGTCCTGCTGCTTAATGCCGCTGTAAGTCACTTCGAGAACCACTGAATCAGGTGTCTGATCAATAAGGCGTACCTCTTTGATCTTACCGTCATACTTCCCCAGCCACTTGTCGAATTCATCTTTCAGCGTTTCATTCAGCACCTGCCCTACATTATTCAGGAGCTGGTTAAAAAAGCTGTTTCCCTGGGAACCGGCAGCACTGCCTGTGCTGTTTTCTGTCCCTGTCTGTGCCCATGAATTCATGGAAAGCATGATGATAAAAAAGAAAGTAATAATGGCTGTAAGAATTTTTGTGATGCGCATAATCCCTTCTCCCATTTAGATTTGTGCAGGCATGTTCCTGATTGGCTGAGAGCAGTTTCTGAGTTGTCAGACTGTCCCTTTGAAAAATCCCTGCATGACAGGCATTGTTGAACAAAACTGCCAACGCGCTGATAATGCGTTAAATAATTAAAATATTAATTATAAATGGTATGTCCTGAAGATGTTGATGTCAACATTGTATTTTTGTATCAGCTCAGGGGGTACCGCATCTGCTTCGTTGTCCGGGGCTCTAAGGGGCTGTCCAAAAATAAGTTGAATGATGGCGCGCTCAGATTTGGGTCAGGATGGCCTGAAGATGAGATGCGAAATCGGTAAGTTATTTTTGGACAGCCCCTAAGTACGGGAAGTACGACTTCGCCCCCTCCGCCTTGCATCTGCAGCACCCTCTGAGCAGATACGTATCAAGAAATTGGTGTATGAAAAGCGACTTTCCGTTATGGGAATGGGAGCATTCCCTGTTTGTCCCAATATCATAACGTGCTGCAGCTATGTAACTTTTTGAGACTGGTTCTGAAAC
>WFRQ01000222.1 GCA_015486425.1 Deltaproteobacteria bacterium
AAGCATTGAAGTTGCCAGGTAGGGCACATCAGGACAACCGCCTCCTGAAATATTGACAATCTTTCTGGTCTCCTTATGCACAGTCATCTTCATGTTTGCAGCCCTGACCATCAGGTATTTCCCAAAATCCTTTGCACGCACAAAGTGAAGAGGCTCCATACCTTCTGATGTAATGGGTACTACATCCATGGGAGGCATGCCAACATTGGTGAGGAGCTCGGTAATAGCCGCCTCAGCCTCCATGGGAATCTCGACACTGAGATCACACCCGGTTCTGTAAGAAGGCGGAGGACTTACCACGCGGATAGTGTACCCCTCATCCTTCAGAAGGGCCTCAACATCTATAACCGTTGTGGGATGTGCAAAGATCAGAAGCCCACGCGTGACCTCTTCATGCCCTGTGTTCTCTTTCTTCCTTGTTTTTTTCTTAAACCACTTTAACATTATTACTCCCTGATGTGCTTAGAGACTGTCATGAAACAACTGCAACAATCCTGTACCTGAATTGAACCAGGCTACAGGTCTTTTTGCCCATTGCCCGCATTACAAAACCAGTAACATAGCAGTGCCATACACCCATTCTATGGCCCTGGGAATGAACAAAAATTCTATGCGATATTGTCACATTTCTTTCAGGACAGCTCCTTGATTAAAGTTAGGGTACTGAACTTCACTTGAGTTGAGCGTTTCAAAATCAGGTTTTACATTCCTGATTCGAGCGATATTGCCTCTGCCCATAAAATATAATCATGTCGCACGGCATATACACGGGTAACTCCTTAATCAATCCGCGCATATTTCCACGCACTACGGTGTAAAACCGTGACTGACTTTAAAAAAATATAGTTATCACAGGCATAGATGCAATATATATGCCTCGCCACAAACATAAAAATACTGCCACGAACGCCACATAATCCCTTATTCATCAAATACATAACATAAATGGTAATTATATTCCAGGCAAAAAGAGAAAAAAAATACTCAACACTGACTCATGCCCTGCATTTTTCTAAACTGAATCTATGATTTTCTTTTTCCTCTAACCTTTCATGTTGTGCTTGCCGGAGATAACCCGAATTCACGAAAAGTGAAAGCCCACGCTGCTCAGTGCATTTTCAGATTGCATTATCGGGATAGACGCCTTGCTCGCCTGTAATTAAGCGCCACCAGAAGACATACCGCAAGGCCAGAAAGCACGGCTATCTTACCACCAAAGGTAGGCCCCGCGGATGTCGCACGGATTGACCAGCCCACGGCAATGGCTGCGCCTGCAAGCATTCCAAACGATGTAACAGCCGCGTCAACATCACCCTGCCCTGCCTTGATGATCTGCCTGAAGGGACACCCGTCTATTAAGACAGAGGCAAGGCCAACCAGAACCATGGCAAGAAATGTCCAACCGTGGCTCAAATGTGAGGCAGGCTGACCATTCAGACCAGGGTGGAACTGCCCTGTGGCAAGGGCCACAAGGAAAGCTGAAAAGAGCGTTGCCAAAACCCCCATAAACAGGGTCTTTTCACCCACAAGGAAAAGATTTTTAAACCCGCCTGTAATGCACAACCCTGAAGCCTGCGCAAAACCACCAATAACGATACCTGCAGCAAGTGCCATATAAGCCGGAGCGTGAAGAGAGGCAGGGCCAGTATGACCAAAAACTATAAACGATGGTTTCATAACAAAAAATACAAACAGCAGTACGGCGAATGCAGGGAAGACATAACCGTTAATGGACGGCAGAGTTGATGGCCTGTCAAGGGCAACCCCTGCACGTATATATCTGGCCCCTACCCATACGCCTGCCATAAGACCTGCAACAGCGGCCACTGCGGTAAGGTCCCCGCCGGCAAGCCGAAGAATCATCTTTATGGGGCAGCCTATAAAGACCGCACATCCCAGGATAATGAACAACCCGAGAAAAAAACGCACAACTGGAGACGAACCGCCTGTAACAATAAAACGCCTTGTCTTCATGGACACAGCAAAGGAACCGAGGACAAACCCTATAAGTTCAGGCCTTATGTAGCTCATCCTGATTTCATCGTGGAACTTCATGGCCCCTGCCAGATTTTCAAGAAAACATGAGAGACAGATACCTGAATTAACAGGATTGCCAAAATAGGAAAGCATGACACTGCCTGCACCAAGCAGAATTCCGGTTATAACGGCGAGATCAAAAAACTTCCTGAGATTCACTTATTCACACCCCCCGGCAATCCTTCTCTGCAGATAATAAATATCATTTATGGCAGTCCTTATTGCCTGGTCACCGGGCCTCAACTTTCTCTCGCGGTTGAGCTTACCGCGGGAAACCGTGATGATATCCATAATTTCTGAACCAACGAAAAGAGGGGTATTCTTGTCCACGTAATCGGGATCTTTTTCAACTGCCCTGCGGTAGGCATGGATGGCCCTGGCAAGGTGGCCGATTTTGTTCTCAAGCCTTGCCTCAAGGACATAGCCCCACGCACTTTCTCCACGGTCCTTGTTCAGCTCCTTAAGTTTGTCCAGAGCCTCCTGGTATTCACCTGCCTCCTGGAGACTGATAACCTGTGCGTAAATCCTGGCATTGTCTGCCATTATCTGATCATAATGTCTTTTTAACAACTGAGCAGTGTCAGGGACACTGGCCGCAGCCTCCCTTCTCGCCATTTCATGCTGTACCAGCATCCAGCCTGTAACCAGCACAAGCAATGACAATGCGGCAACTGTAATACGATGAATCCAGTCCATCAGCAGCCCTCCAGGGCATTCTCCCTGCATACCGCCACTCTATCTGCGCCAAAGCACTGACTTTTCATGCTGCTTACCTCTCAGATAAGACCTGCACCATGCACCGGAGCAGATGTATTTTCCGAAAATTCAACATGCCCAAGCGAACTGTCCTGTTTTTTATCACGAATATGCCGGCGTATATTGGCCGCATCAGCAGCCCCCCACCAGTTGCCAGGCGCCTTTACGTCATAAACCTGGCCCTCCAGCAGGGACATGTTGTAATCTATATTTTCCGCAATATTATTGTCACGAATCATTATATCCTTCACAGCGTAGAGAATAATTCCCTTACCATTTCCGTCTATATCGTTGTACCTGATGAAGGCCTTACCGCTCTTTTTGGCATATATACCAAAAAATTTGTTATTCCTGATATCATTATGAACTATATCAGGCGCGGTGCCTCCACCAAACAATATGCCACCACCATTATCAGTAATGACGTTATACATCATGGGAACAGAACACTTCATGGCAATTGTCTTTACATTTTTCTGACCTATGGCAACGCCGTTGTGATGAAAAGTACAGTGACTCACCACCACCTGGGCCGAGTGACAGTGTACTGACGTATGCCCGTAACTGAACCTGCAATATTCAAGAAGATTATCCCTGCTGCCTATGAAGTTCACTGCTCCCCAGTCTGCTACCGAAGGCTTATTTTCTGCACTGGTAAACACTACAGGCGAGTCAGGAAGGCCCTGTGCCACAAGTCTTCCGCGTATAATCAGCTCTGCTCTCGGAAAATGGTTGTTTTTATCCTTACTCAATTTTTCAGCACCGAACTCATCAATACGAACAAAAGAGACTGTTGTCCCTGGCTCAATGATAAGAGTTGCTCCAGCCTCTACCCGCACGTCACCGAGAAGCCGTATATCCCCATGCCACACAGTATCATCAGTGATAATATATTTTGCCGGTATCTCGAGAAACGCGGAAGCAGGGGCAGCAGCTACCACCCAGAGTGAGGCAGATAGCATAAGAACCAGCATGAATCTGCACAAAAACAGACAGGATATATTTTTAATTTTCATATAGACACTCCAAATTTTTCAAGTGACCCCATATTCTGAAAAGTACAAAAGTAAACTCCACAAACATCAGTGCGGGACCATATCCGCGCGAATAACTGCACGCCCCGCCTCTCAGCAGGTTATCTGCCTGACTTTTTCTGTGATTTTTATGACGTACTGTCCATAGAGCCGGATGCACCGGTGAGCAGGCTTATCTCCTTGCTTATACGTTTCCTGTCCTCTTCTCCCTGAGCAAGCTCTTTCGCCCGTGAGAGTGCCTGGTCTGCCTTCTTATCCTGATGCAATGCCCTGTACACCGCATATCTGTGAACATGAAGCATCATGTCATCAGGATTTATCTCGCCTGCACGATCAAAATATTTCAGGGCCCCCTGCATATTGCCCTTTTTGAACGCCACAAGGCCCATTTCATCCAGTGCGTCAAAATTATTAGGGTCCTTAGAGAGCACAATCTCAAGCTCCTTCTCTGCCTGATCAATCTGCCCTGTTGCAAAATATGCCAGAGCCAGTTTGTTCCGGGTATCAAGGTCATCAGCATTCATGTACAGGGCCATCTTGTACTGCAGCACCTGAACAGATGAAGGCAGCTTGGAAATATCTCCATGCCCGAGAGCCAGGGCTGGAAAAAGAAAAAAGGAAGTAATCAAAAATGTTATTATTCTCATCATTGCCTCAATCACACAGCATGAAGAGCTGCAATAC
This sequence comes from Deltaproteobacteria bacterium, assembly GCA_015486425.1. Taxonomy (GTDB): domain Bacteria; phylum Desulfobacterota; class Dissulfuribacteria; order Dissulfuribacterales; family QOAL01; genus S144-17. The sequence continues at coordinate 4,512 of WFRQ01000222.1, forward strand.
AGAACTACCCGCACGCTCCCATGTTACCGAAGACAGTACGGTATCAGGCGCCTGATAGCGCCACCTATCACTTTTGCTGCCTTTAAAAAGGAATCATTGCCGGGGACACTTGCCTGATCCCGGCATAACACAGATAATATGACACTCTAAGGGACTGCCCCTAAACTTTCATGTTGTACCGCCAGGCCTGTGCAACACCTTCTGTGATGAAAAGCGCAAGCGCAGGCTATGTGTATTTTCACGGTAAATGCCATTCCCGTGGCCGACACAACGAACAATGAAAATACGCTCTTGCGGCTTATTAAATTGTGCACTCAAGGAAGTGTGGAAGC
>WFRQ01000223.1 GCA_015486425.1 Deltaproteobacteria bacterium
CAAGATACATGTCATAGCCCACGTCCGCAATCTGGCCGGACTGTGATACTCCAAGTATGTTGCCTGCTCCACGGATCTGCAGGTCCTGCATGGCGAGCCGGAAGCCGCCGCCTGAGGTGGAAAAGTCCATTATGGCACGCAGACGCTTTGACGCATCCCTGCTTAGCCCCTGGATGGAGCTTACAAGCAGGTAGGCGTATGCCTGTTCGCTGCCGCGTCCTACCCTGCCCCTGAGCTGGTACATGTCTGCAAGCCCCAGCCTGTCAGCCCTGTTGATTATCATTGTGTTGGCAGCCGGTATGTCAATGCCTGATTCAATTATGGTTGTGCATACAAGACAGTCTACCTCGCCACGCACAAACGCAATCATTACCTTTTCAAGCTCTGCGGGGCTCATCTGACCATGGGCAATGGCGAATCTGGCATCAGGGCAGAGCCTTTGCAGGTTGTCAGCCACTGTGTGTATTCCCCTGACACGGTTATGCACAAAAAATACCTGCCCGCCCCTGGATTTTTCTGTTTCAATGGCTGTCTTTACAAGGGTCTTTTCATATTCAGCAAGCCAGGTCTTAACAGGCAGACGTTCAGCAGGTGGTGTGTTGATGGTTGAGAGGTCTCTTATTCCCAGCATGGAGAGCTGGAGGGTGCGCGGGATGGGGGTGGCCGTAAGGGAAAGGCTGTCCATGTTCTGCCTCAGGTTTTTCAGTTTTTCCTTATGTTTCACCCCGAATCTGTGCTCTTCATCAACAATGAGAAGGCCGATATTCTTGAACTGGACATCAGACTGAAGCAGTCGGTGGGTGCCTATGAGTATATCAACTGCACTTGTGCGCACCTTTTCAAGGATATCCTTCTGTTCCCGCCTTGCCTTGAGCCGGCCCAGAGCTGCAACTTCCACAGGGAAGCGCTTGAATCGTCTGCGAAATGTTCTCTCGTGCTGTTCAGCAAGCAGGGTGGTAGGCACAAGCACAGCCACCTGGTAACCGTCCTCAACGGCCTTGAATGCAGCACGCATGGCAACTTCAGTCTTGCCATAGCCCACATCTCCGCAAAGCAGCCTGTCCATGGGGCTTGATGCCTGCATGTCAGAGATAATCTCCTCAATTGCCGTGGCCTGATCCCTTGTTTCTTCAAAGGGAAATTCTGCTTCAAACTGCCGGAACATCTGGCCGGGAGGTGAAAACGCTATGCCCTGCCGTACCTTTCTCGCTGCATAGAGGTCCACCAGGTCATGTGCTATTCTGGCAATGGACTGCTTGACCTTCTGCTGTCTGGCATGCCATGTGGAGCCCCCAAGTTTATCAATCCTGGGCTCCCTGCCCTCAACTCCGGTATATCGCTGAATCAGGGCAAGCCGGTCAACCGGCAGGTAGAGCCTGTCCCCCTTCTGGTATTCCAGTATCAGGAATTCCCCTGCCGTGCCTCCTGCATCCATGCGCACCATGCCCTGATACAGGGCTATGCCGTGATCAAGATGTACAACAGGCTGGCCTGCCTTGAGGTCCTCAAATGTAACCGGGTCCCTGGCACGCCTTTTTTTCATGCGTCTGGCCCTTCGGGCAGAGGTGCCGAGAAGCTCCTCCTCTGTGACAACTGTCAGGGATTTTCCCTCAATTGAAAAGCCCGATGAGAGCGTGCCTGAAAATACATATATCCCTGGCCTGTCAGGATCAGTTTCAAGGTGCTGCAAAAACGTCTCCTGCGTATCAGTGCCTGAGCTGGAAACAGGCACAGAGGGCAGATACTCAGCCATCATGTCAACAACCCGTGCAGCGTGACGTTTTCCGGGGCATATCAGGCAGACAGAACGGCCCTGCTCCCGCCATGATGCAAGCCGCTCGAAAGACGGGCCAAGCAGCCCCTCACCCTTTGAGAGCCTCCCGCTTATCACAGGAAGGTCAGGAAGGGTGCACTGAATGTCAACCTGCTGGTCATCTGCGTCAGGATGAAGCAGAGAGAATTTCTTCTCTTCATCATGTGACATCAGAACTTCAGTAAAATACCACCTTCGCATGTGTTTCATCTGTGCGAAGATATCTTCAGGATTCATCACAATATCTTCCAGCTCACAGAGCACAAGCGAGGATTCCCTTGCTGATGACCATGCATCCTCAGTCTTTTTACAGTACTCATCGAGTGCGGCCACGATATTTTCCGGCCTGTGTATCAGCGCAGTGGTATTCTCGGGCAGATAATCAAGCAGTGTTGAGGGTTTTGCATAAAAAAGGGGATAGAGCGCCCTGTGTGCCTCGGCGACGCGCCGTTCGGAGATGCGGTTAAGCAGGCTGTGAATGCGTCGCGCAGACCATCCATATTTTGCAGCAGCCTCCACAACCCTCTTTGCTGCCTGTTCCATGATATCCTTCTTCCACAGCAGTTCGGCTGCAGGAAGAATTGTAAGCTCATCGACACTATGGCTGGAACGCTGGGTCAAGGGGTCAAAATATCTTATCTCCTCCACCATATCTCCGAAAAAATCGAGACGCACAGCCTGATTTTCCATAGGCGGGAAAAAATCCACAAGACCGCCTCGCACACAGAATTCGCCTCTTGCCTGCACGATGGAAACATGTTCGTATCCAGTGTCTATGAACCATTGAAGCAGGCCATCCCGGTCCACCTCCTCACCGGCCATCACATATTCAACAGAGTCAGAGAGATATGATGGCGGGATGACAGGTTCAAGGAGCGTGGCAATATCTGTTACAACTATGCGGGGAGCAGATGCCCCGGTCAGGGCATACAGGGCCGCAATTCGTCTGCACAGGGTCTCCGGCGAAGGGGCAACAGGCAGAAAAGGCAGAGAGTCATGGCCAGGGAAGAGAATAGCATGCTGAGGGAGGAAAAAATTCAGGTCAGACGCAATTCTTTCAGCCTCTGCGGCATCTGCTGTCAGCCACATGAGGCATTCCTTCTGCTCCCTGGCATAGCGGCTGACAAGCCACTGGGGCCCTGAGCCGCTCATGCCTGAAATTACGAGATTTTTACGGACCGGCTTGCTGAATATAGACAGTGATGAGAGGTTGCTGTTATTGGATGTGTGTAGATTCATTACTTATAGCGTACATGTAAGGGGGCGCAGGCCATTTTCATTCTGAAACTGCTTCCATTTTCAAATGCTGAACAACTATGTCATCTAATTTGTCACGGGCTTCCTCGCACAGCCTGCCATGGCGGAGAGACCTCATGAGGAGATATGCGGTAAAATCAGCAGATGCTCAATTCAAGGTGGACTGAAACACACTATGGAGTTATCAGGGAACCATCCTGCTGATGTTAAATCGTGCAGGCTGTTTGATGTATTAATTGGGGATTTTTGCGATACGCGACGAGTTACCGGTAATCAGGAGTGAAAGTTTACTTGTTGATAAAAGATGTCATGGCAGGGACTATCTTTTTTTCCCACATTGTCTTGAGATTGTTGCCAAGTCTCTCCCTGTCAACTTCCACATTGCAGGACTCTGAAACCCACTGGCAGAAGGTATCTATAAGGTGACTGCTGTCTGGCGCCACTGACGCCTTGTCGTACCAGAAGTTAAGGTTTGACGCGTAAAAGGAGAGGAAATACTCCAGCATGCCTGAAGATTTTTCATGTTCCGCATACTGCCGCACATAAACTCTGGTGGCTACCTTTTCCCTGAATACTGCAAGATTTTTTTCCGACAGGGTGCAGTCAACAGCATCAAGAGAAACCTCAATGAGAAAGAGATAAAAATACGAACAGGCTACCTGGAAACGCAGCCATTCCTCACCATTTTTTTCATAGTTTCCAAACAGTTCCACAGTAGCAAGGGTGCTGGTTACATTGGAAACTTCACTTGCCAGTTTTTCAATCAGTCGCTCAGGGAAACGTTCCGGGTCAGAGGAAACGGGCCTCAGGCCATTGAACATCCTTGTATATTCATCCAGACGTTGTGCCGCGTTTTCCATTTAATTCCTCTGTTTCTGTCTATCTAACAGCATTTTTTGAACTTTCATGTTGACCCGGATGTTCAAACATGCCTCTTTTGCACGCTTAAAGTTTAACCTGCATTTTGTAACCTACCATAAATATATATTTTTTTATTCATTTCCTGATGTTTTGTCAACTGGTTTCAGGTTTTTTGTTAAGACACTCTTCAGAATGGCGGGCAAGAAGTGAAAATTTTTCAATGCTTATCATTTCGGCACGCCACCTGTGATCAATTTCAGCGCTTTCAAGTGCCTGATCAAGCATCTGAGGGCATGATGAATAGAGCTGAGCCAGGGCATTTCTGACGGTTTTTCTTCGTTTGGAAAATGCCTGTTTTACCACCAGTCTGAATATATTCCTGTTTCCTGTATGAATTTTGACTGATACAGGTTTTATTTCCACAACTGACGAGACAACTTTCGGCCGGGGAGAGAAGAGACCCGGCGGCACGTCCATGAGTTTTTTCATTTGAAAACACTGTCCGGCAAGCACTGAGAGAATGCCGTACTTTTTTGAGCCAGGGCCTGCAACAAGGCGTTCCGCCACCTCTTTCTGGAACATGAGTACTGCCTGCTGCAGCACGTCTTTTTCTTCAATCAGTTTCATCACCACCTGGCTGGATATGTTATACGGCAGATTCCCTGCTATAACCAGCGGGCCTCCGGTTTCCACTGAAAGTTCTCTGAATGATATATCAAGCATATCTCCGTAGCGGAGTTCAGTGTTCTCAGCAAGTATCTTTTCCTGCTCAAGCCATTTGACAAGTTCCCTGTCAATCTCAAAGCCAATGACCCTGCCATCGTGCCCGGCCCTTTCTGCAAGCGCACTGGTAAGCGCTCCCCTGCCCACACCAAGTTCCACAATGGTTCGTGACTCAGGCACCTGAACAAAGCCTGCAATGGTTCTCACTGTCGGGGCATGGACAAGAAAATTCTGACCGAATGAGCGCTTGGGCCGCGGCCTCTCCCTTTTTGCCTGCAGATGGCTTTCAGCTTTCCTGACTGTCATCTGTCTCTGCTGCCTGGGCCTTCCTGCGGGCAATACGTCTTGTATAGAAATGACGCGATATGAAAAATGTTATCAGGGCCGCAGGAAGGGCTATAACAAATCCTCCTACAAGCATGGACTCTATGAGCTTGATACTTTTGTGAATTATAAAGAGACATGCATGCCATAAATCAGTATGTTCCACCTGGTCAAGCAGGGAACTGACCTCTTCCCACGGTATGCTGAATCCTGTAATCAGAGTGCCTACCTTCCAGGATAGAAAGTATTCCAGAGGAATGGTAAGGGGGTTGCTGACTATTATGCTGGCAATTATTGCAGAAACCGGGCTGGCCTTCAGTAAAGGAGAAAGGCATATAATACTTACAGTATGAAGGGGAATGGTGGGGGTAATGCCAACGAATGTCCCAAGGGCAATGCCGCGGGAAAGCACTCCCGGGTCTCCATGCATCTTTTTCAGCATAATCCAGTAATAGCGGGCTGCTGCAAGTGGCCTCCAGCCGCCATGGCCCCGGGAATCCGGTTTCTCTCTTTCAATCTCCTTGAGTTCCTTTAACCCCATTTGTTCTGCATCCCCCGTTTATGTAATTTTATCCTGGATTGAGCGTTTCAGAGTTTTGAAGCGGTTAATTTAGGTTTTGATATTCAGGCTCTTTGTCTCATCACACTGGAACGGTCTGGCTTATTGCTATAGATGGATTTTTTTTATTCTCCCCTTTCTGAAAACAGGCATTCTGGAATAGACATCTTCATCATAATTTCCATTCATGCCTGCGCAGAGCCTGTGGTAACCGGCCAGAGCAATCATGGCAGCATTATCTGTGCAAAGTTCCTGCGACGGACAGAATACCTTAACTCCGCAAGAGGCACCCGCCTCCTTCATGGCACTTCGAAGCCTCTGGTTTGCCGCAACTCCACCTGCAAGGACTATGTCTGAAAGCCCCTCCATGCGGGCCGCAGCCATTGTCTTGTCAACAAGAACATCAACAACTGCCTCCTGAAACGATGCACATATATCTTCAATCGGGATGTGGCCTGCTGCCTCAAGTTTTCTGACCCTGGTAAGTACAGCGGTTTTAAGGCCGCTGAAACTGAAATCAAGAGGCGTGTCCCTCAGGCGTGAGCGTGGAAATGAAAAGGCATCAGGCCTGCCCCTCTTTGCAAGCCTGCTTATCACCGGCCCACCGGGGTATTCCAGACCAAGAATTTTTGCGACCTTGTCAAATGCCTCACCGGCCGCGTCGTCCCTGGTCTGTCCAAGCACCTTTGCATGGTGAAAATCTTCCGCAACATACAGGCTGGTATGCCCTCCTGAGACCACCAGGCCCACATACGGAAATGCGGGTTTTTGTTCTTCGAGAAATACCGCATAGAGGTGAGCATAAACATGATCCACGCCTGTAAAAGGGATGTTCAGCGCTGCGGATAGAGCCTTGGCAAAGGAAAAGCCCACGATGAGGGAGCCAACCAGGCCGGGGCCGCGGGTTACGGCAATGCCGTCTATATCAGCCATGGCCATGTCTGCGTCGTCAAGCGCCTGGCGCACCACAGGTTCAATTGCCTCCATGTGGTGACGGGAGGCAAGTTCCGGCACTATGCCTCCGAACTCGCGGTGTATCTCTATCTGCGAGGCAATGACGCTGCTGAGCAGGCGCTCTCCGTCCTGAAGCACTGCGGCTGCAGTTTCATCACATGAGCTTTCTATGGCAAGTATGTTGTGAGGGCATTTCATGCACCATGCATATAATGCCCGCAGTGAGCAGTTGCAAGCAGCATGCATGGAAATTGGCATGCTATGGGGCTGTCCAAAGATAGGTGAGCTGCTCTAAGTACTCGCCGTAGCTTACGCCTACATCCCGCAGGACATCGCAGTAGCTCCAGATTTTCTGAACGATATTGGCACTGTTCATGACAGTACTTCTCATAGCAATCTCTTCATGTCTCTTCCCTTGGGCGTCAGTCTGTAGCGTTGCCCCGGATGCCTGGGATTGTCAGGGTATTTCATTTCCAGTAACCCCAGCTCAAGGGCCGGGCGCAGGTAGTTCTTCCTGAAGGTGGGTCGGTGCGCAAGCGAAAGCCCGGACATCATTTCGGGAACGGAAACAAAGCCTTTGCGCACAACACAAAGCAGCCGTTTTACTTGGTCGCTTACTTGGTCGCCAGCTTGGTCGGTCTGGGTTTGTTCAAGGACTTCAAGGAATTGCCCGAATTTCAGGAAGGAGCATGGCCGGATTCCTCTGATACCGGGCCGCCAGGCTTTTGGGAACGTATAGAATCAAATATCTCACGAGCAAGAATCGGAAATGCCGAGCCCTGGAACTCCTGGTCGGCCATATACCTGGTCACAATTTTGTCGTTTTCAGACATACGCTCGATCATTAAATCCTCAATGAGCTTGCGGATTCCAAGTTCAAACTTGTCAAGCGGATTGGCGCGTGCAGTCTGAATGACCTGCTCGCTCTTGCACGCTTTTTCTTTGATCTGCTGGAAGAAAAGCCGGTCTTCCTCGCTGAATTGGGTTCCGAAGCGCTCGTTCAATACCTCGATGATCTCGGAAAGCGGGGCCTTTTCTTCCTCCGCCTTGCCGGTTCCCACATCAGTAGGACTCTTCACATACTCTGCCTCGCCTTCCCTCACTTCAATGGCCCCGGAGAACACCCGCTCAAGCCGGTAGTACTGCAACTCCACATCATCACCTACCTTTACGACAGATGTATCATGTTCAAGCGGCAGATGCGGCAGGAGAAACCGCCCAAAGCTGTAGAGCATCTCCAGGTCAGGATCGGCATAGGGAATGATCTGGCTTAAAAAAGCATAAACCCGCACATAGCCGGCGAGTTTGTCCCGGAAGCCCTTGCGTTCGTCTTCATCCGCAATGGCCTTGAATCGGTCCACTGCCGGTTGCAGATGACGCTGCATGTGGGCATGGTCGGCTGCCCCCTGACGTGCAGCAGGCTTGTAGAATATTCGTGCGAAGGCCTCAACCTCGCTCCAGTGGTACACTTGGGCCTGATCGAGTTCGTGCTTGAGGGCCTCCAGCATGGCAGGGTCCGATACTTCCTCCAGTTCTGTCTTGTCGTAATATGGTTTAAAGGCGCGGAAGATGTCCTCTGCCTCGTTGACAAAATCCAGGACAAAGGGCGCATCCTTGCCGGGGATCATTCTATTCAGGCGTGACAGGGTCTGCACGGCCTGTACCCCGTCGAGACGCTTGTCAACATACATGGTGTGCAGCAGGGGCTGGTCAAAACCTGTCTGGTATTTGTTTGCCACCAGAAGCACCTGGTAGTCGGGAGAATCGAAGCGTTCCGGCAACCGGGCTTCGCTGATGGGCTTTCCTGTCACCACATCCCTGTTCATGCCCGGTTCGGTATACTCCTGTCCGGTCTCCGGGTCCCGCACGGTTCCGCTGAAGGCGACAAGGGGCCGCACATCCGTATATCCCTTTTCTGCGATGTAGTTCTCAAAGGCCAGTTTATAGCGCACGGCGTGCAACCTGGACGAAGTAACCACCATGGCCTTGGCACGTCCGCCGACCCGGTGCTTCACGCTGCGCC
>WFRQ01000224.1 GCA_015486425.1 Deltaproteobacteria bacterium
ACTTATTTTGCTCATACAATGAAGCATGCTGCAAGAGTGTATTCTCATTATTCGTTGTACCCCCCTGGGGAATGGCGGTTCTCATGAAATCAGAAAAAACACTAAAATGTGAAGTTTTGTCGCCTATGTTCTGGAAGGATATCTCTGAAACAATGTCAGGCATGAGTGTGAACAGAAAATGCATGACAGCAGAGTGCTGGGACAAGGCCGCAGACGGCTATGATGATCTCGATGAGTGCAGGGATTACACCCGTCAGGTAGAGGGTGTCATCAATATCCTCCGGGATTCCGGAATGCTCAATAAAGAGAGCCATGTAATTGATATTGCCTGCGGGACAGGGACCTATGCAGTGAGAATGGCCCCGTTGTGCAAAAGTGTCACATGCCTGGATATTTCAGGCAGAATGCTTGAGAAGCTCCGTACTAAAAAGGAGCAGGCAGGGCTTGATAATATCGAGCTGATACATGGAGACTGGCACGAATTCTCATCCAACAGGAAATTTGATCTTGTCTTCTGTTCTATGTCGCCCCTGTTAAGGACAATGGATAATGTTGACAGATTCCTTGAATGCTCCTCCATGCATGTTGCTTTTGTAACGTGGGCAGGCATCAGGGAAAATATTGTGCTTGCGGAGCTTGGGACCAGGCTGCTTGGTAAACAGCCTGGCAGACATGCAAGCGACATGAATGTCATCTTCAACTATCTGTATACCCTTGGATATGCCCCTGAGCTGCGTTTTTTCAGGGGGTGCTGGGAGAAGAGGCGCAGTGTTGAAAAGCAGATTAAAAATCTGATCTGGCGTCTTGAGATGTTCCGTCCCCTTGATGATGCCGAAAAGGAATATGTCCGCACCTATGTGCTGGAACGGTCAGAAAACAGTAAGATGACCGTGACCACACGGGTCAGAACCGTACTTATGATGGTTGACAAGGGGGCAGAGCAGTTTGGCTGTAACCCTTGATACTGATCCGGCCATGGTCGTATATTCAGGATATTAAAGGTTCCATTCTATTCATTCATGCACGCTTCCAGCGTCTCCGGTGAGTCAAAACGGCAAAACTGAAAATTTCCCTCTTTCAGGCATTTTTTTCCAAGGTTGGTGAGCACCTTTCCAGGGCCTGCCTCCACAAACCTTGTGATGCCGTCATCTGCCATGCTGTTCATGATATCAACCCACCTTACAGGGGCGCATATCTGTTCAACCATCAGGCCCTTTATCCTGTCGGGATCAATTTCAGCCCTGCCTGTAACATTGCTGTAAACCGGCATGGAGGGTTTTGAAAAAGTTGTTTCTTTCAGCACATTCCCAAAAGCGTCTGCAGCCTGTTTCATAAGTGCACTGTGATACCCTCCTGACACCTTCAGGGGGATTGCCCTGGCCTTCTGTTCCTTTGCAGCCTTGCAGAGCCTTGCAACAGCCTCCTTTTGCCCTGTAACAACTATCTGTTCCGGGGAGTTGTGATTTGCCAGTGAGAGAACTTCATTTTCATGTCGGCATTTTTTCACAAGGTCTTCAAGTTCATCACGTGGAACCCCGATAACAGCGGCCATTGCCCCTGGGTTGCCTGCTGCTGCCTCATCCATTAGTCTGCCTCTCTGCTGGACCAGACTGACTGCAGTGGCAGTGTCCATGACGCCTGCGCACCAGAGGGCCGGGTATTCTCCCAGGCTGTGACCTGCCGCTGCCTGCGGTTTCAAACCCCTGTCCATGGCGGCAGATGCGCAGATAATCTCCACAGTGGTGAGGCACGGCTGAAGGTTGGAGGTCTTGACAAGCTCTTCCATGGGGCCCTGAAAACAGAGTTCCCTTACAGGAATTCCCGTTGCGGATTCAGCAGCATCAAATATTTCCGCAGCTGCTGGAAATGTGTCATAAAACTCCTTCCCCATGCCGATAAACTGAGAGCCCTGGCCCGGAAAGAGGAAGGCTGCTGCACTGTTACTCATTTTTCTATTACCTCAAGTTCGTCCTCAATATCTTCAAGGGGCATATCCTCACGCATTATTCTCTGTTCTTCAACATAGAGTTCATAATCCTCTGGGGACATCAGGTCATCAAGCTCCCTGGGCTGTTCAAGTTTCATCTGTATAAGCCACCCGTCCTCATAAGGGTCTTCGGAGACTATATCCGGATCACTTATTATATTCTGATTCACCAGTGTCACTGTCCCTGTAACAGGACTTGAAAACTCCATAAGTTCTCCATCAACGTCCTGGGCAGTTGCCAGAAGATCACCTTCCACCAGTTTTTCATTGGGATCAGGGATATCCAGGGTGGAAAATTCACCCAGCAGACTCTGACCGTAATCAGTGATGCCCACTGATACACGGCCTGTTTCCAGAATTTTAACCCACAGATGATCTTCAGTATAAAGAAGGTCTTCCAGTATCAGCATGGCTCTTCCTCCATCTTAGGGGTTGTCCAGAAATAACTTGGCGATTTCGCATCCCATCTTCAGGCCATCCTGAGCCGAACTTCAATCACAAAATCCTGAGGCGTAGCCCGGCTACGCCTGCGGTTTTGCTCAATCAGTTCAACTCAGCCTGATCTAAATCTGGGCGCGCCATCATCCAACTTATTTTTGGACAGCCCCTTATGCTTAAAAAACAATATCATTCCTGAATTTTCAGTAACGTCTCAATAAATCCGTGTAAATTCTCTACCACCCTTGACCATGAAAGTCAGCTCAAAGCTCAAAGGCGTAAGCTGAAAGGGAAAGTCAAACAATCAAACCCTGTATTATTCAGCTCAGGTGAATGGTTTTGTTTTGAAGCGATTTTGAACAATTTCTTAGTTTTTTCTGTTAAGGCGGCGCCACAAAAATCACGTCTGCCTGAGCAAGTTACAAGCGAGTTGTGTGATTGTGGCGGAGCAAACTGGAGTTTGGGAACCAGCAAAGAACAGCTTCTTTTACTTTGAGCCTTGAGCTTTCAGCTTTGAGCTATTTTCAGATGAAAATTTCATCCGCCTATGCTTGACATGCGTTTGGAGCATGAGACCTGCTCTTTACCAAGCGCATGGTAACCCTCGGGTTTTACTGCCACTGCCTTTCGCAGGAACTGTTCCAGTTCCACATCTCCCATGCCCTGTCTCAGAGGTGTTTTTATATCTATTTCACTGTCGGAAAAGAGACAGAGTCTTAATTTTCCGTCTGCGGTAACCCTTAGCCGGTTACAGGTACTGCAGAAGTGATGGCTCAGGGGGCTTATGAAGCCCAACAGGCCAGGTGCGCCTTTAAGTCGGTATAGACTTGCCGGGCCTGCTCCGGCGTGACGTTTAACCGGCTCGAGATGTCCCATTTCACGTTCCAGCCTGTTCCTGATTTCATCACTCGGTATCATGCTGTCCGGACTCCAGGGGATACTGTCCCCCACAGGCATGAATTCTATAAACCTGACATCAATAGGATATTCTATTGCAAGCCTTGCCAGTTCATATATGTCAGAGTCTGTTACCCCCTTTATGACCACGGCATTGAGCTTTACCTGCGGGAATCCCAGTTCAAGCACCTTCAGGATGGAATCCCATACCTTCTGGAACATATCTGCCCCTGTAATGGAAGCGTATGTATCAGGAACCATGGTGTCAAGACTTATGTTTATGTGCGTGACGCCTGCATCCATGAGTTCCTCGGCATATTCCCCAAGCAGGGTACCGTTAGTGGTGAGACATATCTCTTCTAAACCTTCAAGGCGGTTCAGTTTTTGTATAAGGCCAACCAGCCCCCTTCTAACAAGCGGTTCCCCCCCTGTGAGCCTTATTTTCCTGATGCCGGATTTGCAGAAGGCCCTGCATATCCTGTGAATTTCTTCAAATGAGAGGATGTTTTCAGAAGGCATCCAGGAAAAACTGGACTGGGGCATGCAGTAGCGGCATCTGAGATTACACCTGTCAGTGACTGAAAGACGAAGATAGGTAAGTTTTCTGCTGAAACTGTCGGTGAGCGGCATGTTTACCACAGCAGTAGATTTGTCATGTTCAGGTGGCAGAAATGTCATTGTTCTGTATCTGTATCCGGGCAGACGCGGACTATGTCAGCCCCCAGGTTGCGGAGTTTTTTCTCCATGTTTTCATATCCTCTGTCAAGATGGTGGATTTCCGTTATCTCTGTTGAACCCCTTGCAGCAAGACCGGCCAGTACCAGACACGCGCTTGCCCTGAGGTCGGTTGCTGCCACAGGAGCGCCTGTAAATTTTTTCACGCCCCTTATTATGGCGCTTCTTCCCTCAATCTTGATCTCTGCTCCGAGGCGCTGAAGCTCTGCCACATGCATGAAACGATTTTCAAAAATATTTTCCGTAATGACACTGAGGCCCCCTGCCCTTGCCATAAGTACCATGAACTGGGCCTGAAGGTCAGTGGGAAAGCCGGGATAGGGCTGTGTCTTGAGGTCAACACTCTTGAGCCTGCCCCTGGATCTCACATGAATTATATTGTGCTCACAGTCAATCCTGAGCCCTGCAGCCCTGAGCTTGGCAATGGCAGAATCAAGGTGTTCGGCAACTGCGTTTTCAATCTCTATATCTCCACCTGCGGCTCCTGCAGCCATTATATATGTGCCAGCCTCTATGCGGTCCGGGATGATGGCCCAGGAAGTGCCGGAAAGATGTCTGACCCCTTCAATTTTAAGGGTATCAGTGCCTGCGCCTGCAATTTTTGCCCCCATGCTGTTAAGCATCTCCACGAGGTCTGTTATTTCCGGCTCCCTTGCGGCATTTTCAATGGTGGTATCCCCTCTGGCAAGCACCCCTGCCATTATCAGGTTCTCCGTGCCGGTGACTGATGGGAAATCCAGGTAAATATGTGCGCCTGAGAGCCGCCTTGCCTTTACCTCAACATATCCTTCTGACACCTTGTAGTTTGCGCCCATGAGTTCAAGACCCTTGAGGTGGAGATCAATGGGACGGGCACCAATGGCGCATCCTCCTGGGAGAGAGACCCTTGCTCTTCCCAGCCTGGCCATAAGCGGGCCAAGCACCAGGATTGATGCCCGCATGCGGCGAACAAGCTGATGCGGCGCTTCAAAACTGGAGATTCTGGAGGAGTCGATCTGCAGCGGGGAGCCGGTTTCATGTCCTGATGCGGGAGTGACCTGGACGCCCAGTTCCTGCAGAAGGGATATGAAGATTTTGATATCTTCCAGTGATGGCAGGTTGTTTATCTCAATTTTTTCTTCAGAAAGCAGTGTGGCAGCAAGTATTGGAAGGGCAGCATTCTTTGCCCCGCTTATGCGTACACGGCCCTTGAGACGGTTGCCTCCCTGTATTACGAGACTTTCCATTCAGAATATCCGGAAAAACATGAAATAGATGAATGCGGGCTGCAAAATTTTCCAGCCCGCATATATGGCTGCATCACAGGCCTTTTTTATTCAGGAACCTTTCCCTTGTGCCAGAGAAATACAATCGGGCTTGCCACAAATACTGATGAATATGTTCCAATAATTATTCCAAGCATGAGCGCCAGCGCAAAGTCATGTATAACAACACCGCCAAGGAACAGGAGACAGAGCACCACAATCAAAGTGGTTACCGATGTGATTATGGTACGGCCAAGCATTTCGTTAACGCTCAGGTTTATTATGGCGGCAAACCCTATCTTGCGGTTTCTGCGCATATTCTCCCTTATTCTGTCAAATACCACCACCGTATCTGTAAGGGAGTATCCTGCAAGGGTAAGCAGGGCAGTGACGATGAGCAGTGTAATCTCCACGTTAAAAATGTACAGAATCCCAAGCACTGCAAGCACATCGTGGAACGTTGCTATTGCTGCGGCCACCCCGAAACTCAGGTTGAACCTGAAGGCCAGGTACCCGATAATACCGGCAAGGGAGATAGCAATGGCCAGTATGGCCTTCCGTCTCAGTTCCTGACTTACTGTGGAGCCGAT
>WFRQ01000225.1 GCA_015486425.1 Deltaproteobacteria bacterium
CAGTGAACTGTGCAGGGCCAATGCCGGCAGCGGCATGAATGCCACCACGGTAAAGAATACACTGAAGAACAGATACCTTTTTTTCATGCTCCCTCCTTGTACGGTGATATGGAAAAATAACAGCCCTGAATTGAGCGGTTACAGGGCTTGCGGTAAATCCGAGAAAAAGGAATTCCCAACTGTCAGCCATACAATTTCTCATAGGCCGGCTGTTCCTATTATACGGATTGAAAAATGAAGGTCAAAAGAAATCTGGATCAACTGGTGAGTTGGCAAAAAATTTCTTTTTCAAGTTTTGAAGCGCTCAGTTCAGATGTAAAAAAGAGAATAAGGATGCCATTATACAGGATAGCATTATCAGTAGGCGTAATGGCTTACAGAAATATTTCATTGCGCGGGCTGGACCGTATGACTATTCGAATCAGTCGTCGGATGATAGCTGTGTCCAGGACAACTGCAGAAATTGTAGGGAATATTGACAGCTTAAATAATTGCACGTATGTCTGCATTAGATGGGCATCTTTAAATCGATAAAAACTTTAAATAGTATAATGTCATTGAGGGGTATCCACTTAGCGCAAGTAATGTTTATTGGATTTATGGACGATCGACAATGTCCGGAAAAGTCGTGACTTCTATTTCAACTATATTGGGCTGACTTGCTGTAAGTACCACCTCACAGTGTCGCAAGTTTGGTCCTCCATGACTTGTCATCAGCTACGAGAGTTAAGCGGATACCTTCTTGAGATTATTTAGAACACATCTAAATTTCTTTTATAAATTCTCGGTCCGTTTTTTGCGCCCTGATTATTTTCCAAAACTGATTTTTGAATCATTTGTCTGAAATTTAATATCATAACAGCGATCAAAGAGCCCATGTTTTAAGAAACTGATCATGATACATAACAACTTCTCATTTATATGTAGCCGCATATTCCTGCATAGAGTTATTAAGACATTTTTCACGTTATGTATATGCACATTGCCTTCATATTCTCTTTGCATTCCACTATCATGGTCTGCACCAGACAATACCACATTGCCAGATGTTTATGTTACAGCTTCCCGTACTGAAAAAGAATCTATTTTCCTGCCTGAACAGGTTTATCAACTCAACAATGAAGAGCTGATTAATGAAAGAATGGTGCGAACCCTGCCCGAGGCCCTTGAGGAAGTCCCGGGCATAATGGTTCAGAAAACCTCTCACGGTCAAGGCTCTCCCTACATTAGGGGTTTTACCGGCTACAGGACATTGCTGCTTATTGATGGTATCAGGTTGAACAACTCTACATTCAGGGAAGGCCCGAATCAGTATTGGAATACCGTGGATATCTATTCAATAGATCACATGGAAATTGTAAAAGGGCCAGGGTCTGTGCTTTTTGGAAGTGATGCCGTGGGTGGCACAGTAAATGCCTTTACTATCCAACCAGAATATGGAGGGAATGGTTATAACACCGTCGCAAAAGGGCATGGACGTTATGCCAGCGGAGAAGATTCGTGGACAGGCCGCGGAGAGGCAGGAGGTAATTATGGTCAGACTGCTGGCTGGATAGCCGGGTTCACGTACAAGGATTTCGGAAATGTTATTGGAGGGCATGAGGTAGGTGAACAGCCTAAAACAGGTTATGACGAATGGGATGGCGACATAAAGCTGGAATACGTTGCTGCGTCCGGCAGGAAGTTTACCGTGGCTCACCAGAGGGTGGACGTTGATGATGCCTGGAGGACGCACAAAACTACCTATGGCATAAACTGGAAGGGTACCACTCATGGCAGTGAAAAGAAGCGCATCCTTGACCAGGATCGAAATCTTACTTACCTCCAGTATCACCAGGATCAATTATCTGACATCTTTTCCGATCTTGCCCTCAGCCTTTCCTTTCAGGAACAGAAGGAACAGCGTCACCGCGTAAAGCACAGCGGGGCATCAGACAAACAGGGCACCTATTGCGGTACTACCGGTCTGTGGGGCCAGTTAAGTTCAGATACGGCCGTTGGGCTTCTGACTTATGGTTTTGATTATTATCATGACTCCGTGACTTCATATAAGAAAAAATATAATGCTGACGGTTCATTCAAAAAGAAGGAAATACAGGGGCCGGTTGCCGATGACGCAACCTATGACCTTATAGGCATATTCATTCAGGACGATCTGTTTTTCAAGGAAAGATTCGAACTTGTTGCGGGAGGACGTTTTACATATGCCCACGTTGGAGCAGACAAGGTGCGCGATCCTGATACTGGCAACAGGATGTCACTTTACAATCACTGGACAGCATTTACCGGCAGTCTGCGCGGAGTCTTTTTTCTCGATCAGGCAGCACACTATTCTATTTACGGTGGTGTGTCTCAGGCATTCAGGGCCCCCAACCTGTCTGACCTTACGAGGTTTGATACAGCACGAACCGACGAATTTGAGACGGCAGCGCCTGATCTTGACCCTGAAAAATATCTGACATTTGAGATAGGTTTCAAGACCGAGCTTGACAATTTTTCCTCACAGTTTTCATATTTTTATACTGATATTAATAACATGATCATCCGTACCCCTACCGGCAGGATAGTGGACGGAGATCACGAAGTTACCAAGAAAAACGCAGGCGACGGCTATGTCAACGGTTTTGAACTTAGCGCAACATGGAAATTTTACCCAGGCTTCCAGGCCAATGCCTCTTTTTCCTGGATTTACGGAGAGGTTGATACCTACCCTACTTCACTTCCGGAAAAGGAAAGGGAGCCCCTTGACCGCCTGATGCCACTCACAGTGCAGGGAGGCATCAAGTGGCAGCCTGACCAGCGTTACTGGATTGAAGGAGTTGTCATCCATGCTGAAAAGCAGGATGAACTCTCCACAAGAGACAGGAATGATACTGACCGCATTCCGCCTGGCGGCACACCATCATACACTGTGCTGACACTTCGCGGTGGATGGAACATTACTCCTCATATCGGCCTGTCATGTGCTGTTGAAAACATGGCGGATGTTGACTACCGGATACATGGGTCAGGAATAAAC
>WFRQ01000226.1 GCA_015486425.1 Deltaproteobacteria bacterium
AGTAAAAATGGACACCTTTTTTCAAGCAGCTTGCTTCATGTGTTTATATTCAAAATCCATAGGGCTCATGTAATCAATGGTCGAATGTCTGCGATATGCATTGTAAAAGGTGATGTAATCCAATACCTCCGACCTCGCAGCGTCTCTTGTACTCATCTTTGACAGTTGCTGATATCGCAGAGCATAAAAGAGGCCACTTGGCATAAAAAAAGCGGGGCTATCGGGGGTATTGGGCGACTTTTTTGAAAATTTTAGAAACCGCTTTCAAAAAGGTAGTGCCAACATCATAAAAAATATTGTTGTAGACACGGGAAGAGCATGCTATATTTAGGAGTGTCCTAAATGTGGAGGCCCTGCATGTTTGCTCGCATCAAGAAATCAGGAAAATACCAGTACCTGCAGATAGTCGAAAACAAAAAGGTAAAAGGCAAAGTCAAACAGAGAGTTATTGCCACAGTCGGCAGAATGGATAAACTCCAGAGCAAGGGAGAGGTGGAGACTCTTGTGCGCTCGTTGTCGAGATTTTCCGATAAGGTGCTTCTGGTCTTGTCAGGAAAGTCTGATGTGACTGCCAATTCCAGGAAGATAGGTCCTGCATTGATATTTGAACGTTTGTGGAATGAGCTTGGTATCAAAACGGCCATCAGACAGGCACTTTCTGGAAGAAAGTTTCAGTTTGACGTAGAGAGGGCCATTTTTCTTACTACTCTTCACAGGCTCATTGTCTCCGGCTTTGACCGCTCCTGTGAGAAGTGGAAGAGGGACTACGTTATCAATGGGACAGGCCGGCTTGACCTTCATCATCTATACAGGGCCATGGCTTTTCTGGGAGAGCCGCTGGAGGATCAATCTGATGCTTTGCCCTTTGGCCCCAGGTGCATAAAGGATAAAATAGAAGAGCAGATATTTACCAGCAACAGGGATCTTTTCAGCAGCCTGGAATTAGTATTCTTCGATACCACCTCCATATATTTCGAGGGTGACGGCGGCCAGGATATCGGCCAACAAGGATCATCGTCCTGACCTCAAGCAGATGGTTGTAGGTGTAGTCATAGACGATCAGGGAAGGCCGATCTGCTGCGAGATGTGGCCTGGAAGCACTGCAGACGTGAAAACACTTATTCCTCTGGCAGAAAGGCTGAAGAAGCGTTTTCACATAGCCAGATTTTGTATAGTTGCCGACAGGGGCATGTTCAGTGCTTCTACTGTCCAGGATCTCAATAAGAAAAATCTGCTTTACATTCTTGGAACCAGGATGAGAAAGGTAAGCAGGATAAAACATGACATTCTTTGCCGTGGAGGCCGTTTCAGGGAGAAGAAAATGGAAAGCGTCTCGCAGTACGGACAGAGTGTCAGGGTACCTGCGGCAAGGTATTTAAGGCAATAAGAGTTGCAATTCCACCCACAATTCGTGAAGCTCCAGAAGGTGCATGAATTTTTTCCATCAAGAGGTAAGAGGTATGGGGTAGTGCCAAGGAATATCGGTGCGCCCTTATCATATTGATTTTACATTATATTTTTTTATCAACTGTCAAAGATGAGCCTAATTTAAATAGTAAATAATTATATCAAGGATTGATAACGCCATAAACAGTATTTTTCCCGCAAGGTTTTCAGCCCTGTCTGGATATGCTTCAGGGGTTCCAGAAACTTGATCCTGCACCACAAAAGTGCCATCATTGATGATATGGACATGGATAAAAACGGTAATAAAATAAAAATATTAGTTATTGAAGATGATCCGGTAATTACCGAATTCCTGAGTACCGGCCTCAAATATGAAGGCTATAAGGTGACTTCCACCAATGCAGGCAGGGCAGGGCTTGAGGCCTTACAGAAGGGCTGTGACCTGGTAATACTCGATGTCATGCTCCCGGACATTGATGGTTTTGAGGTCTGCCGGAAGATCCGCAGCCGCGGCTCTAATATCCCTGTCCTGATGCTCACGGTTAAAAGGGAAATTTCCGACCGGGTAAAAGGACTGGACAGCGGGGCGGACGATTACCTGACCAAGCCCTTCAGTTTCGATGAACTTCTGGC
>WFRQ01000227.1 GCA_015486425.1 Deltaproteobacteria bacterium
CTTCGCCCCCTCCGCCTTGCATCTGCAGCACCCTCTGAGCAGATACGTTGTGTGAAAACTATCTGGACTTTCCGTTAAAGGAATTCATCCTGAAGGGGGGGAGTAGGTACGTGCGCAGTTCATCTGAAAATTAGGACTGTACTTTTTTCTGCGCTTTTTTTATCCTTGGAATACAGTGAATATTCAGCGTCGCTTCTGCTGAACTCTTATACAAGTCCAGACATTATTTGTATCTGCCCACAGGGTACCGCATCTACGGCGTTGCCTGATGTTTGAATTAGACGATTGAAATACAAGCAGTACGCCTGTGCGTCCTTCGTCTTGTATCTGCAGCGCCCTGGAAGCAGATACAGGGGAGTTTGCACGGACTTATTGTGAAGTTACCATTATCTGGGTACATTTTTAAAGAGGGCATCATACAGTCATGTGTCAGTCCACAGTCTATCTGCGTAAAGGTGATGAGGAAGAAGAACTTCTCAGAGATGTCATACTGGTCGAACCGGTTGAGGAAGGGGTAAAGATACAGGGTTTTTTTGAGGCCCCTCAGGTAATCCCTGCCAGGATTGCCACAATTGACCTGCTCAAACACAGGATTGTGCTGGAGCCGCGCTGAATCCGGCTGGTTCAAACTGCAAATAAACAGGCACAGTGCCTGTTCGTATTGCTGCGCCCCGAAGGTGCAGCCCCGGGCTTGAAAAGGACATGCTACGGCCCGGTATTTTTTTAACCACATAAAGATCAGGCAAAGGAGGATGAACAGTATGTATCCATTCTGGGAACTCCCGCTTTTCACATCAGGGATTGTAATAGCGCTGATTGCCACTTTTCATATCCTGCCGTGCCATCTGGCCACAGGGGCCTTCTGGTTCAATGTCTATATTGAAAAGAAGGCAATCAAGGAGAAGCGACCGGAACTCATGGAGTTCCTCAAGCGCTACTCTCTGCTGATCCTTGTATTCTGTTTTGTAATCGGCTCCCTAACCGGCGTGGGTATCTGGTTTGCTGCAACCATAGCAAGTCCGCGGGCCATATCCGGCCTGATACACAACTATGTCTGGGGCTGGGCCACTGAGTGGGTATTCTTCATCATAGAGATCGCCGCAATTTACGTTTACTACTACACTCTTGGAAGAATTGACGAGAAGAGCCACCTGATGCTTGGCTGGCTGTACGCCTGGGCCGCATGGATAAGCATGATTATTATTACCGGAATTCTCGCGTTCATGCTGTCGTCAGGCAAGTGGATAGAAACCGGCGGCTTTTTTGACGGATTTTTCAACGAGACCTACTGGCCTCAGCTTTTTGCACGCACCTCCTTCATGCTGGGCATTGCAGGTGTTTATGCGGTAATCGTGGCAAGCAGGTTGAAAAATCGTACTGTAAGCCATGAAATCGTGAGAAAGGCAGCTGTCTGGGGGATAGTCGGACTAATAGCAGGCGCCCTTTTCAGTGTGTGGTATCTTTCCAAGATGCCGGAGGCAGCAAAGGAACTGGGAATAAATGGCGGGCTCCCGTATCTCAGGCAAATGCTCAACATGGCAGGGGGCGCGTTCATACTGGTGCTGGCATGGTTCATTGTATGCGGCCTTATAAGGCCATCGTGGGCAGGGACATACTCTGGAATACTTGTGCTTGTAATTCTCTTTCTTGGCATTGGTGCCGGTGAGGGTTTCCGTGAAGGAGTCAGACGTCCATGGATAATCAACCAGTACATGTATGGAAACCAGATTATAGGCACTGACCTTGCGGCAAAGGGAGTAAAGTCAGAGGTAAACAAATTTAACAGCGAGGGATTTTACAACAACCTCTATTTCCGCCCGGACAACCTTGACCTTTCTCTGAAAGAGGACAGACGCAAGGCAGGCAGGGTTATAGCCCTGCACCAGTGCGGCAACTGCCATGCCCTTGATCGTAACGGTATCATGCGGCCTTTGCCGGTTCTGCTGAAAAATATCGCGCCTGAATCTCCTGAAGACATTGCAGGCTTCCTTGAAGCCCTGGGCGACTATCCCTTCATGCCGCCCTTTTCCGGGAATGATGAAGACAGGGCTGCTGTTTCTGAATATCTCTTCTGGATTATAAGGAGGTAGAAAATGGAACTTTCCACATTTCTCAACAATATGCGGGACCCTTCCGGCATCCCCTTCTATCCGGTTGTATTTCAGTTCCTGATGGTGCTCACATACGCATTGCACATTACCATGATAAATCTCGTAATAGGCAGCACTGTCGTGGCCCTTGCACAGGCACGCAGGGGGGAATATGGCGCAAGACTGGCAAAGGCCCTCGGACGTGTTGTTACAGTAAGTCTTTCCATTGCCATTGTCCTTGGTGTTGCGCCTCTGCTCTTTGTGCAGGTGATTTATGACCCGTTCTGGTACACGGCAAATACCATGTCTGCCTTCTGGGCCATGATGTTTCTCGTGGCTGTTACTGCGGCATTTTATGCAGGCTATGGCTTTTATCTTGGGAACAGAAAGACAGACCCTGACACATTCAAAACAGGCTGGGGCTGGGTTTCACTGGCCTTCCTGCTCTGCGCGGCCCTTATCATCCATATGCTCAGCATGGAACAGCTTCTTCCACACCACTGGAAGACCTGGCTTATCAGCCCGCTCGGTCAGTATGAAACAGGCGGTGGCGCATTCCATGGCATAGCCCTCGGCAGGCTCCTGCACTTCCTGCTGCCATCAATGGCAGTGACAGGCGTGTACCTGATGCTGTATGGCTGGTACTTCAGGCAGCGGCCTGATTATGACCCGGAATATCTTGACTATGTTGTGAAATTAGGCGTAAAGCTGGCATTTGGATTTTCTGTTGTGGCTGCAGCCGCGGGTTTCTGGTGGATCGGTGAGATTCCCTCAGAATTCAACTTTGTGCGCAATCCCTTCCTGCTTGCAGGCGCAATCGGCGGCATTGCCTTTGTGGCCTATCTTGGCCAGGCGCACCTGAACCCTGAAAAATACGCTGTTCATACTGCCATTGCCATGTTTGCGGTGATTTTCGTTATGTGCTGCGCGCGTGAAGGGCTCAGAATGGATTATGCAGGGGCAGCCGGCTATTCCATTTTCGATTACAAGGTCAATACAGACTGGCCAAGTACCCTGCTCTTCTTCGCCTCCTTTTTAATGGGGCTGTGTGTGCTGTGCTTCCCTGCAATGGCTGCGTTCAGGGCTGGCAGGGCACCGAGGGGTGAGGTTGTAACCCTTGACCCCGCACACGGTAAAAGGGCGGTTACCATGCTCATAGTGTGGTTTGCCGTTGTGGCAGGCCTCGGGGTAATTGTGTCTCTCAAAAACGGGACGCTGTTTTAATTCTGTCACTATTCAGCAGACTCAACTCGTTCCCAAACCATGGTTTGGGGACGGTGTTTATGGAAAGCCCTGAGAGCATTTTCAGGTAGAAGGAACTGTTAATTCATGAATGATATAGAAAAACTTCGCGTCCTGCTCCCCCACTGGATAACCCACAACAGGGAGCATGGAGGTGAATTTGGATCATGGTCAGAAAAGGTGCGAGGAGCCGGAGCCAGCCATGCAGATGAAATAGCTGCACAACTTGACAAGGCTGTCACCGCATGTGACGAAGTGACCCAGGCACTGGAAAAGGCAATGGAGCTTGCAGGCGGCCCTCTTGACCATACCCATACGCACCATCACGGGCATGATCACCACCACCATCACAAATAATTCACGGGCAGCCACCTGCGGCTGCCCGCATAAGACTTTCATGCCGCACTGTATGAGCGGAGCAGCATGAAAGGTGTAAGTAAAACATGGAATATATAAGCA
>WFRQ01000228.1 GCA_015486425.1 Deltaproteobacteria bacterium
ACGCTCATCTATATTGTGACTTATGTCAGCGATTTCCTGCCTGAGTTTTTTCAGTTTCAGGTATTCACTCAGGCCGAAGAGGACAAAACATACCCCTATGACCGCTACAATCAGGTTCAGTATTACCAGGGCAGTTTCACACATAATCTATGCCTCCCGTACAGTTATGTTACACCTGAATTGAGCGTTTCAAAATGTGGAAAATCATTTTTATAAAAACATTAAAAGGAGTTACATCGGTTATAACTTTCCAATTTTGAAACCCTTCGGGATTGCCGTCTTCACCGCATCTCCTTTGTCATCGGAATCCCCATATAGCGCACACTATAATGGGAATTCCTCTTTCGCGGATATGCAGCAAATCCGAACAATCGCTCAAATTAGGTTAATACTAATTGAACTGAATTTGCACGGACTTATTGAGAAGGGGAGCATTCCCTGTTTGTCCCAACGTGCTATGGCTATGTAATTTTTTGAGACTGGTTCTGAAACTGTTATGAGGTGTCACGAATTTTATATGCAGGGTTTCTCGCAGAACAAGTCTCAAAAAGACACACAGCCTCCACAATAATAGAGAACGCGAGACAAACAGAGAATGCTCATAGGAATATTGAAGGATTAACAGACTGAGCGCTAATTTTAAAATCAGGGAGGTCATAATGCAGGTAAAAAAGGCAGTTGTCCCGGTGGCAGGCCTTGGAACACGGTTTCTTCCTGCCACAAAGGTTATTCCCAAGGAGATGCTCACTGTTGTTGACAGGCCTACCATCCAGTACATCGTTGAGGAGGTTGTTGCCTCCGGTGTGACTGAGGTGGTTCTTGTGACAGCCTCCGGAAAGAGCGCCATTGAGGATCATTTTGATTATTCATTCGAGCTTGAATCCTTCCTTTCGCAGAAAGGCAAAATTGACCTTCTAAAGGAGGTGCGTCATATATCGCGTCTTATTGACGTGGTATCTGTAAGACAGAAGGAGCCACTTGGCCTTGGGCATGCCGTTAAGGTCACGCGGGACGTGGTGGGAAATCAGCCCTTTGTGGTTTCTCTTGGCGATGACCTGGTTGATGCCGAGACCCCCTGTGTGTACCAGATGCTGAAGGTTTTTGAAAAATATCAGGAATCCGTGGTGGCAGTGCAGGAGGTGCCGGATGATCAGGTTGACCGTTACGGCATTGTGGAAGGAGAAGAGGTGGAGGACGGAGTGTTCAAGGTTCACCGCATGGTGGAAAAGCCTGCTGTTGGCTCTACCCGTTCAAACCTTGCTGTCATAGGCCGCTATATCCTTCGTCCTGAGATATTTGACTGCCTTGACAGGACCCTGCCAGGCGTAGGAGGGGAGATTCAGCTCACAGATGCGCTTGATATCCTGAGAAAGGAGCGCGGCATGTATGCCTACAGGTTCAAGGGCAGGCGTTTTGACGCCGGTGACAAGCTTGGATATCTCAAGGCTACTGTCAACTATGCCCTTGCCCATTCAGAACTGGGAGGGCCGTTTCAGCAATACCTGAAAGAGCTCCTAAAGAGCATGGATGACTGAAAAGCAGCTTGTAAATGTGGCAGTGCCCCTTCCGTTAGACGGAGCGCTGACCTATTCTGTTTCCGATGCCTCAGATATCCCTAATTCTGGTGTAAGGGTCCAGGTGCCGGTTGGAAGGAGGCAGATGGTGGGTGTCTGTGTGGGGCCTGCCGAATCCGTACAGGACAGCAGGTTCAAAATCCGCTCCATTGTCCGCGTAATTGATGAATTCCCCATAGTTTCCGACACTCTTCTTGAATTTCTTTCCTGGATTTCTGATTATTATTTTTATCCCCTGGGCCAGGTAATTGCCGAAGCCCTTCCTCCGGGTTTTCTCTCAGCCCGTTCGAAAGGCATCGCGCGTATCCTGAACAAGGGCACCGGCAGGGGAAGGAGCAGGTTTAACCCTGAGAAATGGGGACAGGGGCCTGATTTTTCCCTCACATCAGAGCAGGAGAATGCCCTGTCATTTATTAACTCCTCACTTCAGAAAAAACAATACCAGCCTGTCCTGCTTCACGGCGTTACCGGAAGCGGAAAGACAGAGGTGTATCTCAGGGCCGCTGCCAGGTGTCTTGAATCAGGACGCAGTGTTCTTGTGATGGTGCCTGAGATTGCCATGACTGCCCAGACTACCGGATGGTTTGCAGACAGGTTTGGAAACCTTCTGAGCGTGCTTCACAGCGGCATGACAGATGCCCAGAGACGGGATCAGTGGTGGCGGATACGTTCAGGTGAGAGCCCCATAGTTGTGGGCACCAGGTCTGCCATTTTCGCCCCTCTTGCTGATCCAGGCCTCATAATAGTGGATGAGGAGCATGACTCCTCCTACAAGCAGTCAGAGAAGCTTCGTTACAATGCCCGCGACATGGCCACGGTGCTTGGCAGGCTTTCAAACGCCACGGTGCTGCTTGGTTCTGCCACTCCTTCCCTTTCAAGTTATTATAATGCCAGGATTGGAAAGTATCATTTGATTCGACTTGAAAAAAGGGTATCAGGAAGGAAGCTTCCAGATGTTACCATTGTGGACAGGCGAAAAAATGCGGAACAAAAGAGTGGGAAGAAGAAAATGTCTGCGAGAGGCACCTGGCTTACTCCTGAGCTGGAAACAGCCATAAATGAAACTCTTTTACGCAAGGAGCAGGTAGCGCTTTTCCTGAATCGCAGGGGGTTTGCAACATATATTTTCTGCCCGGAGTGCGGCCATGTCTTCCGTTGCAGAAATTGTGATGTAACCATGACATGGCACAGGGCTGCAGCCGGTAGTTCCGGGTTTCTAAAGTGTCATTACTGTGGTGACGAGGCGCCTGCACTGCCTGTGTGTCCGTCATGCGGCGGGCAGGCGGTAAAGGCCTTTGGGTATGGCACCGAGAAAGTAGAGAGCGAGGTGAGGGAGCGTTTTCCAGGCATCAGGACAGCACGCATAGACAGGGATATCATATCTTCCACAAAGCGTCTCAATGAGGTAATAAACAGTTTCCGTAAAGGTGACATAGACCTTATTGTGGGGACCCAGATGATAACCAAGGGGCATGATTTCCCAATGCTTACACTGGTAGGTATACTCTGGGCTGATATGGGTCTGAATGTCCCTGAGTTTAACGCAGCAGAAAAGACCTTTCAGCTCATAACCCAGGTGGCAGGCAGGGCAGGGCGCGGTGACAGGCCGGGCAGGGTGCTGGTACAGACATTCATGGCAGATAACTTTGCCATTAAAACAGCATGCGCCCAGGACTATGAGGCATTCTACCAGAAGGAGGCTGCTGCCCGCAGAGAACTGGATTACGCCCCTTTTGCCCGCATGATAAATTTCAGGCTTTCAGGCACCAGAAAAACACTGGTACATGAGGCGGGTGAGAAGCTGGTGGGCCTTGCTCGTGAGGTATGTGCACAGGCCCTTAAGAGCAGCGGGCAAGGAAGTCCTGAAAACAGAGTTGATATTCTCGGCCCTGCGCCAGCACCGCGGGCCCGCATCAAGAACCGGTACAGAAGCCAGCTCCTTTTAAAAAGCCGGTCAATTGCAGCGGTTCGCAGGGCCTGTGCTCTTATTCAAGCCAGGAAGGATATAATACCATCATCTGTTCGCCTTGAGATAGATGTTGATCCTGACAGCATGCTCTGAAGGGGCTTTGTATGAACATAGGCCTCTATATGAACATTAATAATGGTGTAATCTAAGGGGCTGTCCA
>WFRQ01000229.1 GCA_015486425.1 Deltaproteobacteria bacterium
AGACCTGTGGAGATCAAGGCTCGGGCCTATGGAAGAGTGCTGTCAGATGTGACATATGACCCTGCTCAGGATGAGGATGGTGATGGAGATGTGGATGGGGTCAATTTGTTATAGGAGGAAGGACATATTGCCGGCATAAAACCTTCATGTCGTTCGTTCGTGCATAACGCTACACAACAGAGCGGCCTGACAGGAGGATGTTGCTTTAAATAAACAAGGCCCGAATTATTCGGGCCTTGATATCTGTGCTCCCATATGGGTTCATCCTGTGGGTGAGCAGTTACCTTTTGCGGATATGCAGTAAATCCGGAAATCGTTCAATTCATGCATCAGATATGTTTCTTTTGGCGGAAGACAATTCCCTCCTCTGGGATCTTCTCCCATTTCAGTTTCACCGGTGCGGGTTTCACCTTCCATATTTCATCACAATAATCCTTTATGGAACGATCAGAGGAAAATTTCCCGATTCTTGCCACATTCAGGATGGACATGCGTGTCCAGCCGTCAAGGTCCATGTAGGCGCGTCCCACCCTGTCCTGACAGTCTATGTATGAGCGGTAGTCAGCAAACAGCATATACTCGTCGTGGAAGAGCAGGGAGTCAACAAGGGGCCTGAATAGTTCAGTATCACCATTTGAAAATACGCCGGAGCTTATGGCATCAACTGCCGCCTTGAGTTCATCATCTGCCTGATAGTAATCTCTCGGGTTGTAGCCCTGCGACTTCAGCTCCATGACCTCTTCAACTGTGAGCCCGAACAGGAAGAAGTTTTCTGCCCCTACCTCTTCACGTATCTCAACATTGGCCCCGTCAAGGGTTCCGATGGTAAGAGCGCCGTTCATGGAGAATTTCATGTTGCCTGTTCCTGATGCCTCTTTTCCTGCAAGAGATATCTGTTCTGAAAGGTCTGCCATGGGATAGACTATCTGGCCGGTCTTTACATTGTAATTGTCTAAGAAGAATACCTTTAGACGGTCTGCCACGTCCTTGTCATTGTTTACAACCTCTGCCACGGAATTTATGAGCTTTATTATGAGCTTTGCCATGAAGTAGCCAGGGGCTGCCTTGCCACCGAACACAAAGGATCGCGGGGCAATCTCCATACCG
Source organism: Deltaproteobacteria bacterium (assembly GCA_015486425.1). GTDB lineage: Bacteria > Desulfobacterota > Dissulfuribacteria > Dissulfuribacterales > QOAL01 > S144-17. Next base: position 1,108 of record WFRQ01000229.1, read on the forward strand.
GGGTTGGCCTTGAGGCGGTTGTAAAGCGTGATGATGTGCAGGACATTCAGGTGCTGTCTCTTGTACTCGTGTATGCGCTTGACCTGTACGTCAAACATGGAGGCCGGATCAACCATGATGCCGTCATCAGCAGCCATGTCTGCCACGTCTGCCTTGTTATCCTCCTGTACCTGCAGCCACGCGTCACGGAATGCAGAATCATCCACCAGATTTTCAAGCTTGCGAAGCTGATACAGGTCTTTTATCCATCCATCACCTATTGCCTCTGTTATCAGGTCAGTAAGCCTGGGGTTGCTCACCACCATCCAGCGTCTCGGTGTAACACCATTGGTCTTGTTGGTGATTTTGCCTGGCCACATGGTGTGAAAGTCATTTAGAGTGTGTTTTTTCAGAAGGTCCGTATGGATGGCAGCAACACCGTTTATGGCATGCGTGCCAATGCATGCAAGGTTTGCCATGCGGATGAATTTCCCGCCTGCCTCTTCTATAATGGACATCCTGCTGATACGTCCATCATCCCCTGGAAATTTCATGCGCACCTCTTCAAGGAACCTGCGGTTGATTTCAAAGATGATCTCAAGGTGCCTTGGAAGCAGGGAGGCAAAGAGGGGCATTGGCCATTTTTCAAGGGCTTCCGGAAGCAGTGTGTGGTTGGTGTAGGAAAGGGTTCTGGTGGTAACGTCCCATGCCTGTTCCCATGCCATGCCGTGAACATCCATGAGGAGACGCATGAGCTCCGGTACTGCCACTGAGGGGTGAGTATCATTAAGCTGGACTGCGAATGTCTCATGCAGGTTCTCAAGAGAATCAAATTTCATGAAGTGTACACGGATTATGTCCTGTAGCGAGGCGGAGACAAAGAAGAACTGCTGCTCAAGTCGGAGCTGCTTGCCCTGACACTGCTCGTCATTTGGGTACAGCACCTTTGTGATATTTTCCGCCTTTACCTTCTCCTCGATGGCCCCGAAGTAGTCGCCTACGTTGAATTCCTCGAAATCAAAGGATTCAACTGCCTCGGAACTCCAGAGGCGCAGCAGATCCACTGTGTTTACCCGGTAGCCGGGAATGGGCGTGTCATAGGCAACGGCATTGACCACGCGTGCAGGCATCCAGCGCATGCGGTAGTTGCCCTGATCATCGTGATAGGATTCTGTGTGGCCGCCAAAGCCTATCTCGTATGATACATCAGGTTTCTTGATTTCCCACGGGTTGCCATTGTGCAGCCACATGTCACTGAGTTCCTTCTGCCAGCCGTCTTCTATCACCTGGTGGAACATGCCATGCTCATAGCGTATGCCATATCCAATGGCCGGGATTTCAAGAGTTGCCAGTGAATCCATGTAGCACGCGGCAAGCCTGCCCAGCCCGCCGTTTCCAAGCCCTGGTTCCACCTCGTGTTCAATGATTTCCTTTATGTCAAGGCCAGTCTCTTCAAGGGCCTGCGCCACCTTTTCATACATGTCAAGGCATACCAGGTTGTTTGCCAGATGCGGCCCCACAAGGAACTCTGCAGAGAGATAGCATACCACACGGCTGTCGCTTTCCTTGAAATTTGCAAGGGTGTTTATGAAAAGATGCTGCATCCTGTCCCTTACAGTATGTGCTACGGACATGTAAAAGTCGTTTATGTCAGCCGCTTCAAGAGGCCTTCCCTGGTTGTAAAAAAGGTTATAGGCAAAGGCCCTTTTAAGCTCGTTTATTTCGTTTTGATTGAATTTCGTTTTTGCTTTGTCACTCATTGTATAACTCCATAACGGAAAATTTTAATGTGAATATACACCTGGCTTATCGCCTGCATTTTCACACAATATTTTTTTCTTGATACGTATCTGCTCAGGGGGTGCTGCAGGTGCAAGGCGGAGGGGGCGAAGTCGTACTTCCCGTACTTCGAGCCCCCGACAACGCAGCAGATGCGGTACCCCCTGAGCAGATACCATTTCGTTTGATGGCAGGTTAAGCAATACCACATAAGTAGCGCAATATGAAAGTTTACGGCAGGTTTATGGGTTCTGCATCATCAGAGTGCCTGGTGAGATCTACAAGTTCCAGACGGTGATTGGTGTCAGGATGATATTTTGATGGTCCCTCCACAACCATTGCGTTTGTGCCCTGAATGTCAAACTCCTTAAGATATAGCACCACCTTGTCTGACCAGACAAGAGGTTTGTCAGCGCGATACAGGGGCCAGACCCCATGCGAGAACATGAGCTGCTGGCATGTTTTTTTGCTTGTGCTTGGGGCAAATATCCAGCATGGCAGTCTGAAACGTGTCACACTCCTTGCTGTGGCCCCGCTTTCCGTGGGGCAGAAGATTGCGGATATTTCCATTTTTTTGATAATGTTGTTGATGCTTAAGGCTATCAGGTCCACAGGCCGCACCCTGTCTCCTGAAATTTCAGGCAGCATGAACTGCCCCCTGTGGATATATGGTTCTGTGGCATTGGCAATCCGGGCAAGCATCTCTACGGCCTCGATGGGGTAATCGCCCATGGCAGACTCTTCGGAGAGCATCACTGCATCAGTTCCGTCAAGAATGGCATTTGCCACATCAGTAGCCTCGGCCCTGGTTGGACGGCGATTGTGGGTCATTGACTCAAGCATCTGGGTGGCAGTGATGACAGGCTTTGCCTGAACGTTTGCCCTGCGGGTTATGAATTTCTGCGCAATGGCAATCTGTTCAATGGGCATCTCAACGCCAAGGTCCCCTCTTGCCACCATGATGCCGTCTGCTGCGGAAATTATTCCGTCAATTTTATCAATTAGTTTTGAACGCTCAATCTTGGCAATGATAAACGGGTCATGCCCAGCTTCCTTTGCAGCCCTGCGTACGTCTTCAATGTCCTGCGCGCAGCTTACAAAGGACTGGCTCACTGCATCAACTCCGTGGGCCAGAGCAAATTCCATGCATTCACGGTCACGCGGCGTAAATGCCCCGGTAGCAAGTTTAATGCCCGGGATATTAAGCCCCTTGCGTGACCTGAGTTCGCCGCCCATGACCACTACGCAGTTTATGTCATCTCCCATGACCTCCTCAACACGCAGTTGGATAAGGCCGTCATTCAGAAAGAGGATGTCTCCCTTTTTTACAGCCTGGGGCAGCTCCTTCATGGTCATGGAAACAATTTTTTCAGTTCCCGTGATATCACGGGCTGTAAGGGTGAAATGGCTTCCCTTTTCAAGGAATACAGGTTCTTTTTCAAAGTCACCGATCCGCATCTTGGGGCCTGGCAGGTCTGCCATTATGGCAACTCTCCGACCGGTCTTTTCAGATGCCGCGCGGATTCTGTCAATGACCTGGGCGTGTGTGTCAAAGTCCCCGTGGGAGAAGTTCAGGCGCGCTACATTCATGCCTGCCATGATAATTTTTTCAAGCATCTCCGGAGAATTTGACGCCGGACCAATTGTACATACAAGTTTTGTTCTGTGTGACGGTAATAATGTGTTCATCTATTTGGCTTTCTGCTGTGTGCGATACACGATGAGAGGTGTGCGGTACACGGTTTGAAGTGCAATGTCATGAGTACAGACTTTTGGTATGGGATTGTGGATAACGGGACCAATGCAGGGAATCAGGGAAAAATTTCAACCATACGCACCATTAATGAAAATCATGTCACGATTTTCACTGAGTGTCAAGGATTAGCTTCATTATCTTTCAATGCTTGAAAATGAATACCGGGCACAGTAGGTTTTTATTGTAAAAATACACTGATCTTTCGCCTCTATTTTTTATGACCGGCGGTGTTGCACTATGTGGGCGTAGCAACATGAAAGATTCTGGTCACGGGATGTTGTCCCTGCGGGCAGGGTAATGTTCATGACAGTCTTGCCGAATTCAGGTCCTGATTACGTCGTGGAGCATCTTTGACTTATGGCAGAGATAAGCCCTCTGACATTTTTCCGGTTTGCAGCGGATCAATGCGCGCTTCTCACGGATATTTTTTATCACTCTGCTGGCATCAGCGAGCTTGAGCTGCGTTCTCTTGTCATACGCCACAGAAAACCTGCCGACCCTTCACCTCATCATGTGATAGAGCAGCTTTCAAACCTGGGTATCCTGGAAACCGTGCCTGACGCAACAGCGTCGTACGAGATGACACGGCCTGTCTCCGCCCTGATGTCATATCTGCTTCGGCAGCACAGGCTCACAAGCGTCCGGGTGATTCAGGCCTATCTTGCTGATCTGGAACATCTTTCCAGAGAGCTTTCGTCTGCGCTGCGCGATGTCTCAGGTCAGAGTGCCGTGAGGATACTGGACGAGGCAGGCGAGGTCATGGAGCGTATCAGGCAGGATTCCCGCAGCAACCGTGACGGCATAATCGGAGAGGCTGTACGCATAAAGGCAAACAGGGAGCGGTGGCCTGTAAAACAGCGTTTTGAGACCATAAACCGGCTCTGGTCCAGATATATAGAGCCCCTGCGTGATCTGATTGACGTGCGCAAGGAGATGGATACTGCCCTTGACGCCCTGGAACTCCTGTTCGCAGACGGGATGCGGGTGTTCCGGGCTGACCGTGCCATGCAGAGAGAGTTCTCAGTTGCCTCGGCGCGTCTTCTGCGGTTGAGGCGCGATGTTAAAACCGATTATCATGAGAGCCTTGCAGAGCTTGGCCCCCTTTATGAATCTCTTCGCAGGGATACTGCCCTTGCAAGGGGCGCAGGCCGTGCACTGGAGATTATTGGCAGAAGGGGTATTCGCGCCTTGCGTATAACCCAGCGCATGGCCCTTCCTGCATGGCGGACAGACGGTCTGATGTCAGATTTTGCGCTTACAGCATATCTGCACGGCATAAAGGGGTATGAACCGCGGAGTCTCCCTGCCATAGCGCCTGCCCCTGAGCAGGAGCATGATGTTATCATAGAGCCGCAGGACCTGAAATCAAGACTTTTATCATCGCTTCCTGTATCAGATCTGCTTGACTGGCTCATTGAGAATCATCCCGGCTGCTCCGCTGGTGAGATACTGAGGGCCTATGGCAGGGTCCTTGAAATCCCTGAATTCACATTTCGAACAGGCACTGAGACCAGGAGTTACGCGCTTCCCCCTTTCATTGCAGAGGCATGTCCCAGGGAGGTAATACGCGCGACAGGAGAAGATGTTAAATGACAGCCGCTGATCCGTTTGACATACCGAAACTGTCTGAAATTTTTGAGGCCCTGCGCCGTGGGAGGCACATCTGTGCGGAGGACGGGGATATTTACTGGGCATTGAGGGATAATTTTGAGCATGTTCAGGCACTTTTTACCAGTCTTGGTTTCAGGCTTGAGGCCCATCCCCGGGATTTCTACTATTTTCATGGCTCAGGGAGTCTAAGTGACAGAAGCGAGCGCATGGCCGTTTTCATGTTTATCCTGGTGGAGTGGCTGTCTGATCGTGGTGAGCAGGTAGAGGAGGCCATAATTACGAGGAAATTTAACGTGGATGAGCTTCCGCACATGCGCATTGAACGCTACCGCCAGTATATGAACGAGGCAGGCATATCAGGTGAGGGCGGCATAGGCGATGTAATACGCAATTTTGAACGCTTCGGGTTTGCACGGCGTGAAGTCGGGTCCCTGTTTTCCTTCCGGTCCCCTGTGTTCAGGTTTGTCGATCTCTGCCATGCGGTGCTTGAACTGGATGATGCGGGAAATGTTATAATTGCAGAAGATTCATCTTCTGAGGAGCAGGAATCTTGAACATACTTAACGGACCGGTACGCCTGATCCTGCTTCACTCCGGCAGGTATGATTACGCTGAGATTGAAATAGACGCCCCTCTGCACCTTGTTGGTCCCAACAATGTAGGAAAGACCTCCATTATTGCCGCACTCCAGTTCCTGTATCTTGATGAGCAGCGCCAGATGCACTTTGCACGGAGCCTTGAAGAGACCAGGCGCTACTATTTTCCTGATCCCAACAGCTATATGCTATTTGAATGCCGGACACCCTCGGGGTTCCAGGTTATTGGCGTACACGGTCTGGGGCCGCTCAAGGGTTATGATTTTGAGAGGTTTGCCTACACGGGCCGTTATGAAAGGGAGGATTTCCTTGATGCGGAGCGCAGGCTGCTTCCTGTGGATGAGGTAAAGGCAGGCCTTGCGCTAAAGGGCTTTACCCGCCTTGAACCAAGGCATCTGCGGGCCGCGCTTACAGGCATTGGAGACGGGAGAGGGGTTGAACTGGGCCTTGTTCCACTTAAGAACAGGGGTAGTTACAGGCGTTTCCGCACTGTTTTCAGAAATTTGCTGCGCCTTGCCCACCTCAGGCAGGAGGAGCTTAAGGCATTGATCCTTGACATAAACGCCTCTGATTTTCAGCAGAGAGAGATCGACCTTGAGCGCAGGTACAGTGATAATTACAGGAGGGTCAGGAGTGATGCCCTTGAACTTGCAGAGCTTCGAGGCCTTGAGGCGGATATTCGTCTGATGGTGGAGCAGGATGCGGAGCGCAGGCTGCTTCGCGGCAGGCTTCCTGTCCTGTGGGAGAGGATGGGCACAGGTTTCAGCGACAGGGAGGAAGAGTTTGATGCCGCGCGCAGGGGGCTTGTGAAGGAGATGGAAAATATTGCCAGGGACGAGGATGAGGCAAGGAACAGAAGCAGGGCGCTCAGGGAGGAACTCAAGCTTATTTCCGGAAAGCTCGGTGTGCTTGATGAAAAACTCAAGCAGCTTCAGGACAAAGAGGCGCAGTTCAGGGAGTTCATACCTGAATGGGCGGAAAAGCAGAGGCACAGCCTGGAGCAGGAGATAGAAAATCTCGCGGTGAGGCTCAGGGGCGCGGAACAGGAGCCTGTGGAGAGGGTGGAAAAGAGGCTGCGGGCAGATCAGAAGGAGCTTTCCCGCCAGAATGATCTTCTGGAAGGTATGGAGCATGCGGCCTATGCGTGGCTCAACCGGCATTTCAGTGATGATGATATTGAAAGGCTGTTTCACGTGCTTAACCCGGATATTCTCGGGGTTAATGTCCATGAGAACAATAAAGATACAGTGACAGACGGCCTTGTGATACACGACGAAGATGCGCTCAGGCAGGAGCTTGAAAAATTTACACAATCCATAAGCGCAGGACGCCTTGTTACCCATGGCTGTGAACTGCCTCTCTCATCGCTTCCAGGCCCTGACCTCGCAGGTTACAGTGATCCTGATGAGATCCGTGAGCGTATCCGGGAACTTGAGCGGTCGGTTCAGCACGG
>WFRQ01000230.1 GCA_015486425.1 Deltaproteobacteria bacterium
AGGTGCGCTATGCGAACAACACTCGATTTGCCAGAAGAATTATTAAATGACGCTATGAAAGCAACTCACATACAGACAAAAAACAACAGAATATCAGTATAAATGTTTAAAGGCTGGTCTCAAAAGGATCCACCCACAGAGGGGGTAGTCTTGAGTTTACCCCTGGAAGGGGTAAGTCTGCCTCTTCAGGAATTAACATGCATAGCGGCCCTGTGTACCTCTTCAGGCGGGATAACACCATGCCTTATAATCTTTGGTACAGCTCCATCTGCAACATCAACAATGGTGGAACACGTTCCATGGGACAGAGGCCCGCCATCAAGAATGAAATCAGGCGCAGGTGAGGAGAGCTGCTGCCGAACCTCCGCGGCATCTGCTGCAGGCGGTCTGCCTGATACATTGGCGCTGGTGGCAGTAACAGGCATTCCAAGTTTTTCCACCAGGGCCTGTGCCCACGGATTACTTGATATCCTTACTCCTATTTTATCTGTACCGCAGTGCAGCGGCCAGGCAAGGCCCGGCCCGGCAGGAAAGAGTATGGTGAGCGCTCCAGGCCAGAAATGATCCATTAATCTGCCTGCCACAGGGGGGATGGAGCTTACAAGGCCATCCAGCCGGGCTGGAGAGTCTATAAGCACAAGGAGTGGTTTGTCCTGGGGGCGTTTCTTTATCTCATAGATGTGCCTCAGGGCGTCCGGATTGTCCACGGCAGCACCCAGCCCGTAACTTGTTTCTGTAGGAAATGCTACGACCCCTCCGTGGCGCAGTACATCCGCTGCCTTTGAGACAGCAGACATATCCACATACACTGCAGAAAGGGGCGGCGTATTCTCCTCTTGTATTATCATTTGCTGCATGTCAAGAAAAAAGTTGTTGTGTGAAAGGCAACTTTCCGTTATGGGAATTCATCCTTAGGGACTGTCCAAAAATAACTTGCCGATTTTGCATCTCATCTTCAAGCCATCCTGAGCCGAACTTCAATCACAAAATCCTGAGGCGTAGCCCGGCTACGCCTGCGGTTTTGCCGGGTCAGTTCAACTCAGCCTCACCTAAATCTGAGCGCGCCATCATCAAACTTATTTTTGGACAGCCCCTTAGGGGGGTGAGCAGTTACCTTTCATCACCGCTTTTCACAGTTCCCTGTTGATTTTTTCAATATTTTTAACCTGTGCAGCCCTGAATCCGGAAATGCGCCTTTCTGTTCCTTCGTCTGTGACTGCAATAATCTGGGCTGCCAGCATGGCCGCGTTTTTTGCCCCTGCCTTTCCAATGGCCATTGTGGCAACCGGCACGCCTGGAGGCATCTGGGCCGTGGAGAGCAGGGCATCAAGCCCACCAAGGGGGGATGCGTCAATGGGCACTCCGATTACCGGCAGCGTGGTATGAGCTGCCATTGCCCCTGCAAGGTGAGCTGCCATACCTGCGCCTGCAATAATAACCTTCATCCCCCTGAGCCTTGCAGTGCTGGCAAACTCTGCGGCAAGCTCTGGTGTCCTGTGGGCAGAGGCAATCTTCACTTCATAGGGTATGTGCATGTCATCAAGCACCTGCTGCGCACCTGCCATGACATCCATATCACTGGGGCTTCCCATTACAATACCTACCTCAGGCGCGTCCCCTGTGTGACGAAGCGCCTTCTGACCGATATCAGTGCGGTAGTGCATACCATCCCATGAAATTTTTTCCACAGCCCTGTAGGCAAGCTCTATGGCATCCTTGATGGTATCCCCAAGGGCGGTAACTCCAAGCACCCTGCCTCCGGCAGTGACATAATTGTCCCCTTGTCTATCTGTGCCTGCATGAAACACCATGACACCGTCCATATCTGCAGCATCTTCAAGCCCGCTTATTACCTTGCCCTTTTCATAACTTCCGGGATAACCGCCTGAGGCAAGGACCACGCAAACAGCGGCGCGCGGGTCCCATTCAATTTTCATTTCATTGAGCCTTCCCTCAAGCGCGGCCTCTATTACATCCACCAGGTCGGTTTTCATCCTCATGAGGATGGGCTGGGCCTCCGGGTCTCCGAACCGGCAGTTGAATTCAATAACTTTGGCAGTGCCGTTTTTGATAATAAGCCCGCCATACAGGACCCCCTCGTAAGGGCGTCCGGCATCTGCCATTGCCTCCACTGTGGGCTCCATTATCATTTTCATAACCTGCAGGTACAGGTCATCATTTACCACCGGGGCAGGGGAATAGGCCCCCATGCCGCCGGTATTCGGGCCTCTGTCAAAATCAAAAACAGGCTTGTGGTCCTGGGAGGTTGCAAGCGGCAGCACATTCTTTCCGTCTGTTATTGCCATGAAAGAGGCCTCCTCACCGGTAAGAAACTCTTCCACCACAATGCGGTTTCCAGCGTCTCCAAAAGCCCTGTCCCGCATTATAAGATTGATTGCCTGCTCCGCTTCCTCAATGGTTTGAGGAAGAATCACGCCCTTTCCGGCAGCAAGGCCGTCTGCCTTCAGGGCCACAGGCACGCCTGTAACATTTTTGACATAATCAAGCGCCTGGGCCGGGTCATCAAATACCCTGTATCTTCCGGTGGGAATGCCTGCAGAGCTGAGCAGATCCTTTGTGAATACTTTGCTGGCCTCAATGGCCGCAGCCCTGGCAGACGGGCCAAATACAACAAGGCCGTTTTCTCTGAAATAGTCAACAATGCCATTTGCAAGCGGGTCTTCAGGCCCCACAATGGTAAGCCCTGCCTGCTGTTCCTTTGCAAATGCGGCAAGGACCTCAATGTCTGATGCCTTTATGTCAACGCACTGGGCATGCTGGGCAATGCCTGCATTTCCTGGAGCACAGAATACCTTTTCAACTCTTTTGCTTTGAGCAAGTTTCCAGCACAGCGCATGTTCCCTGCCTCCTGAACCGATAACAAGAATTTTTCTGCAATCCATATCCTTAAATCCTTCCCCGTGTAAAATTCTCTGCCGTACAGTGTTTATATGCATAGGGCGCTGTCCTGCACATTTCATGTCCAGAAGCGCTGCACCTTGCATGAGCCTCAAACGCAAGTCTGCATATTACACCAGTTTTTAAGGGAATTAAACGCATTCGTAGTGATTATCTCTTGAAAAGCCTTCAACGCGTTGTCTGTTACAGTCAGGCGCCTGCATTATTCCTGCAGTCCTGCAATTAAAGAAAAGGTCATGGTTGTCCGATCAATATTTACATATGGCATTATCAGTATTAGTGTGCATATGACATAAATTGCGGGGGCATTCCCTGTTTGTCCCAATATCAAAAGGGCTGCGGCTGTGTAACTTTTTGAGACCGGTTCTGAAACTGCCATGAGGTGTCACAAACGATATATGCAGGTTTTCTCGCATAACGAGCCTCAAAACACAACACAGCCTCCACAATAATTGAAAAGGCGAGACAAACAGGGAATGCTCCCTAAATTACACCTGTGAGGAAGGAGAGAGAGATGCGTTTCAACACCCAGCCGTTCATCCTGTGTATGTTCTGCCTTTTGACCCTGATTACCGCGGCTCAGGCAATGGAAAACAAGCCTGCAGGCAACAATGC